>NZ_JAAGPP010000003.1:0-137894 GCF_017104975.1 Burkholderia sp. Ac-20344 | reverse complement strand
GTGGGCACGTGGGTCGTGTGGAGAGCGGCCGACTGACGAGCGGGCAGGCGCGGACGGGGTGACGCGCGCGCGCAGTGGGCCGCATCGCTTGCCGCGACCGCGGGTGCGCTCAGCGCGCCGACGGCCGCGATCGCACGCAGCGTCGTTTCGACCTGCGCGCGATCGCGCGGATTGTCGAGCACATCGAGTGCCTGCTGCGCCTGTTGCGGCGTCAGCGCGAGCGCGGTGCCGGAAGCGGCCGACGTGGCGGCCGGGGCGGGAGCGGCCGCATGGGCGGCCGAGACGACGGCGGCAAGCAGCCACCCGAGGAGGAAATGTCGCATGGAGTAGGCATGCGGGCGCGCATCGGCGCGCGGCCCGCCAGGCTGAACGATGGACGGAAGTTAACATGATCGCGAGCGGAACCGAATAGTTCCAGCGACGACGATTCAAATCGGGCATGCCCGATGCGGCGCAGGCGTTCGCGACGCGTCTGCGCAGTCATGTGCCTGACGCAGACTGTCGGCAGCCAGACAGGCGGGGTGTTTCAATTGCCGAAATGAAAGTAATTTGTAATATCTGCTTGCCGGCAACGGTGGGCAACGCACTCACTGCGCCGCATCGAATTAATATGGAATCCTGCCAAATGACGCTTGCCCGTCGTGAAAAACCGGCAGAACGTGTTCGGCGATTTCCTCGATGACTTCGCGCACGGGCCGGTCCGAGCCCGGATTCAGCGTGACGTGATGCGTGCCCGCCGCACGCATGTCCTGCAGGATGTCGATCAATGCGCGGCGTCCGGTTGCATAGCCGAGCGGCAATGCGGTGGCCGGCGCATCGGGATCCGCGACGAGGTCGAGCCGCATCGACACGCCGAACGCGCGAAAGGCGGGCGACGCGAGCCGGTCGACCGCCGCGCGCCACATCGAATAGCGTGCGCGCTGCGTGTCCGGATCGCGGTGGTACGTCATCCAGCCGATCGCGTGACGCGCGATCCAGTCGACGCTTTGCCCGCCCGAGCCGACTGCGAGCATCGGCACCGCATCGGTACCGCGCGGCAGCAGCGTGAATTCGGGCGCATCGGGCGGCGCTTCGTCGGGTAGCACGCGCGATGGCACGCCGAGTGCGGCCGCGACGACGTCCCAGTGCGTGCGGTACCGGTCGCGCCGCGTCTGCGCATCGACGCCGAACGCCGCATATTCGGGCGGCCGGTCGCCGGAGCCGAGCCCGAGGATGAAGCGTCCTCCCGACAGCGTTGCGACCGACAGCGCGCCTTTCGCGATATGCAGCGGATGACGCAGCGGCAGCACGATCGCGCCGCTGGCGAGCGCGATCCGGCGCGTGCGTGACGCCAGTGCGCCGAGCAGGACCCACGGGTCGAGGTGGCCGACCGGGTCGGGGTAATCGGCGCTGTTCAACGGCACGTCGCGAATCCACAGCGCGCGAAAGCCGAGCGTGTCGGCCAGTGCCGCGAGTTCGAGCTGCTCGTCGAAGTCGGCGACGATTTGGCCGGTGCGAAGCAGCGGAAGCGTGAGGCCGATCGACAACTGTCCGTCCGAAAAGACGCGATGCGCGACGTCGGGACGGGCAGGGGCGGGCATGGTCATGTCGAATCCTTGGGTGCGGTTCGGTGCGAGGCGAGCGCGCGACGTTGCGTGTCCGAATGCTAGCGTGTTTGCACGCGGGCTGCGCACCACGGTGCCCACAGATCGGCACCGCTCCGAAACCCCATCGAGAACAGGCCTTCGGGCATCCGGTGCGTGGACAGCGCATGCAGCAGACGCCGGCCTGCGTCGCTGTCGGGATCGTTCTCGCGTTCGAGCCGGCGATCCGGACGCAACCGGAACAGCGCGCGGTAGTCGATATGCAACCCGTCGCGTGTGTCAGGCATGCGTCGGACAGGAGGCTCCGATGAGATGGCGGCGAACTGCGCGACGGACGCCGGGGCGGGTTCGTGCGTTCATGCATGCGTACGCGTCGCTGTGGGGCGATTGTAAGCAAATCGGCGATCGCACACGGATGCAATGCCGCGACGCCGCCGCAGTTTGACGGCATGCCCGGCGGCCGACGGTTGCCGGTCCGGAAGGTGTTTCAGTTTCGAAACGTTCGCGCTTTTTGCCGGTGCGCGATGCGCATCGATGACCCCGCATCGGCCCGTGCGGCCTTGCGGCGTGAAGCATGGTGCGCTCCTTGCATAGGTGTATGGGCCGTGAGACGCAGTCGGTCCGGCAATCGCTTCAGTGGGGCGGACGTATCGGAGACGGGGACAAGAGAATGAAAACATACCGAATCGCAACATGTCGTGTTGCAAACATGAATCGCCGACCTGCCGGGGTATTCGCTTCGCCGTTGATCGAGGCGACGTGAGCGCGCGGCTTTCCGTTCCATCCGAGCAATCGGGTTTGTTCTGAACGACGACGTGCAGATGTGACGCACGAGGCCGACTGGTGCCGGTCGGCCGTCGGGGATGACCCGTGAATGCCTGTGGATGGTGCGGCCCGGATCCCGGATCGTCATGCTGCCGCGTGCAACGCGAGTCGTCGCGCTACGCAGGCGTTCGTGCGCCGTGCATTGCGTCGGCGCGACGGGACCGAACCGGATCGCACCGGAAAGACGGCAGCGCATCGATGCGTCAGGCATCGCGGAACACGTGTAGTCCAGGGGAAGCGTTCGCCGGCCGCAACTGGGCGAGCGCCGCGAAATTGTGCTGTCAGTTGATCCACTACCCCGATGGATCAATTGTTGAAGCGCCCATCGCCGAGCGGCTGATGGGCGTCTTTTTTTGTGCGCCGGTTTGCGACGCGAGGCTTCGGCCCGATCGCGCGGCGTTCTGTATCATGTGCTGGCGTGCCTGGCGGCCCGTGCGGGCGCACGGCTTGCCGGCGCGCCCGATCACGCGTTGCCAACATGAACGACAAAGCCCTGCACGACCCCTCAATCGCCGACGTCGATCCGGCCGCACTCGATGCGCTGCACACGTTCGTCGAGCGTCATCCGCGCCTGCTGGTGCTGACCGGCGCGGGCATCAGCACCGACTCCGGCATTCCCGGCTATCGCGACCGCAACGGCCAATGGATGCGCTCGCCGCCGATCCAGCTCCACGAATTCCTCGGCTCCGATGCCGCGCGGCGGCGCTATTGGGCGCGCAGCATGATCGGCTGGCCCGTCGTCGGCCGCGCGCAGCCGAACGGGTCGCACGTCGCACTGGCGCGGCTCGGCAGCGCGGGACGGATCGAGCGTCTCGTCACGCAGAACGTCGACGGCCTGCACCAGCGCGCGGGCAGCGGCGACGTCATTGAACTGCACGGCGGAATCGACGGCGTCACGTGCCTCGACTGCGGCGCGCATCATGCGCGCGCGACGATCCAGGTCATGCTCGAGGCCGACAATCCCGAGCTGCTGGGCGCGGAAGCCGAGCCGGCCGCGGATGGCGACGCGCACCTCGAATGGGCCGCGCTCGACACGTTCCGCATCCCGGCGTGCCCCGCGTGCGGCGGGCTGCTGAAGCCGGCGGTCGTGTTCTTCGGCGAAAACGTGCCGCGCGAGCGGGTGGCGCTCGCGTCGCAGGCGCTCGATGCGGCCGATGCGCTGCTCGTCGTCGGCTCGTCGCTGATGGTGTATTCCGGCTACCGCTTCTGCGTGTGGGCGCAGGCGCAGCACAAGCCGGTCGCCGCGCTCAATCTCGGCCATACGCGTGCCGATCCGATGCTGACGCTGAAGGTCGAGGCGCACTGCGCACCCGCGCTCGATGCGCTGACGGCGCGGCTGGGCCTCGCGGGCCGCGCACCGGAGCAGGCATCGTGACCGGTCCGACCTCTTCGCCCGATCCGTCCGCACGGCTGTCGGCGCCGGCGGCCGAACGCAATCGCGGGCCGATCCTCGACGTCTTGCGTCGCGTGTTGCCGGCGAGCGGCCGCGTGCTCGAAATCGCGAGCGGCACGGGGCAGCACGTGGTCCACTTCGCGCAGGCATTGCCGGGCCTGCACTGGCAACCGAGCGATCCCGATGCGCAGGCGCGGCGCTCGATCGCCGCATGGGTTGCCCATGCGGGCCTCGCCAACGTTGCCGGGCCGCTCGCGTTCGACGTGCGCGACGCGTCGTGGCCGGTCGACGCGCTCGACGCGATCGTCTGCATCAACATGATTCACATCTCGCCGTGGGCCTGCACCGACGCACTGTTCGCGGGCGCGTCGCGCCTGCTGCGGCCGGGCGGCGTGCTGTTCCTGTACGGGCCGTATCGCCGCGCGGGCCGGCATACGGCGCCGTCGAACGAAGCATTCGACCTGCAGTTGCGCAGCCGCGACCCGTCGTGGGGCGTGCGCGATCTCGAGGCTGTCGTCGCGCTCGGCCTCGATCGCGGGCTCGACTGCATCGAGGTGGTCGAGATGCCGGCGAACAACCTGAGCGTCGTGTTCCGGCGGCTGCCGCACGCGGAGCAGTGACACGGAAGCGCGCAGCGCCGCCGGGTTTCCACTATCCTTTCGCCTGTGCGCGACCCGGCTCGGGTCGCGCCCCGTTTTTTCCGGAGAATTGACTAATGGGCAAACAAGCAATCGGTGTGATCGGGCTCGCGGTGATGGGCCGCAATCTCGCACTCAATATCGAGAGCCGCGGTTACGCGGTGTCGGTGTACAACCGCAGCCGCGAGAAAACCGACGAACTGATCGCCGAATTCCCCGGCCGCAACCTGGTGCCGACCTATACGCTCGAGGAGTTCGTCGCGTCGCTCGAAACGCCGCGCCGGATCCTGATGATGGTGAAGGCCGGTGAGGCGACCGATGCGACGATCGCGTCGCTCAAGCCGTTGCTGGAGAAGGGCGACGTGCTGATCGACGGCGGCAATACGCACTTCACCGACACGATCCGCCGTAACCAGGAGCTCGCGCAATCGGGTCTGCATTTCATCGGCACCGGCGTGTCGGGCGGCGAAGAGGGCGCATTGCGCGGCCCGTCGATCATGCCCGGCGGCCAGCGCGACGCGTACGACCTCGTCGAGCCGATCCTCAAGCAGATCGCCGCGAAGGCGCCGTCGGACGGCGAGCCGTGCGTCGCGTACATGGGCCCGGACGGTGCGGGCCATTACGTGAAGATGGTCCACAACGGCATCGAGTACGGCGACATGCAGCTGATCGCCGAGAGCTACGCGGTGCTGAAGGACGTCGCGGGCCTGACCAACGACGAACTCGGCGCGGTGTACACCGAATGGAACCAGGGCGAACTCGACAGCTACCTGATCGAGATCACGTCGAAGATCTTCGGCAAGAAGGACGAGGAGACCGGCAAGCACCTCGTCGACGTGATCCTCGATCGCGCCGCGCAGAAGGGCACCGGCAAGTGGACGAGCCAGAACGCGCTGGATCTCGGCGTGCCGCTGCCGCTCATCACCGAGTCGGTGTTCGCGCGCGTGCTGTCGTCGCTGAAGACCGAGCGCGTCGCGGCCAGCAAGATCCTGTCGGGCCCGGCTGCCGCGCCGTTCGACGGCGATCGCGCCGCGTTCGTCGAAGCGGTGCGCCGCGCGCTGTACCTGAGCAAGGTGATCTCGTACGCGCAGGGCTTCGCGCAACTGCGCACGGCATCCGAAGAGTACGGCTGGAACCTCGATCTCGGGACGATCGCGAAGATCTTCCGTGCGGGCTGCATCATCCGCGCGCGCTTCCTGCAGAAGATCACGGATGCTTACGCGAAGGATCCGGCGCTCGCGAACCTGCTGCTCGATCCGTACTTCAAGGACATCGCCGCGAGTTACCAGGCGTCGCTGCGCGACGTCGTGGTCGCCGCGGTGAAGGCCGGCGTGCCGGTACCGGCGTTCGCATCGGCGGTCGCGTACTTCGACAGCTATCGTTCCGAGCGGCTGCCGGCGAACCTCGTGCAGGCGCAGCGAGACTTCTTCGGCGCGCACACGTTCGAGCGTACCGACAAGCCGGGCAGCTTCCACGCGAACTGGTCGTAACCGGCTGGCGGGGACAGCATTGTTGCGAAAATCTATTCTTTGAATAGGGTTTTTCTATACCGGATGCCAGCATTGTTGGCTCCGGGGAAACAGTGTTTTCGTTGTTTCATGGTTTTCCCTAGGCGACGCCGGGACTAAACTCTGTTCCATCGCTGCAGACATGGTGTGTGCGGCGGAGCAAAAAAATCCCGGAGGTAATCATGAAATCGCTGATCGCAACGTTCGCCGCAGCTGCTGTCCTCGCCGTTCCCGCCGTCTCGTTCGCCCAACAGAATGCGCCCGTCACCCGCGCACAGGTGAAGGCCGACCTCGTCGCCGTCCAGCAGGCCGGCTACAAGCTGGGCAGCGACCGTACGAACTACCCGGACGGCATCCAGGCTGCTGAAGCCCGCCTGAACCCGCAACAGAACGTCGCCGCTGCCGACACGACCGGCTACGGCGCGCAACCGGCCGCCGCGCAGGAATCCGGCGCACCGGCCAAGGCCAAGACCGGCTGGCAAGTCAAGCGCATCGCTGACGACGCTCCGATCTACAAGGGTCGTTAATGGTCTGGCCGCCTGGGCGGCCTGATTCGACCCCTGAAGTACAAACAGCCCGCCGTTCCGTCATCCGGAACGGCGGGCTGTTTTCATTGGCGGCGCGGGTATCGCGCCAGCCGTCAGTTCAGTGCAGCGGGCGCCTGCCGCGCCCGATATCGCGGAACAGCGCCTCGGCCGGTTCCAGCACCTGCAGCCACGTTTCGTCGTAGCCGCTCAGCGTGTCGAGCGCATCGCGCAGCCGCTCGATCGCGAGGACCGGCAGCTCGACGCTGTGGCGCGTGGCGCCGGTCATGTGCGCGACACTCGCCAGCTGGACGAGCGCATCGGCGGCCTCGGCGACGTCGGTCGCGAACAGCAGGTGCCGGTTGAGCAATTCGACCAGGCCGCTGGAACCGGAGAAATCGTCGGCGTTGAGCTGCACGGAAAGAAACGTCGCGTTGTTCATTGTCATGCTCCTCGTTGTCGTTGGATCGCGCAGTGCATCACCGAGTATAGGTGGCGATCGAAGGGGAGAATGTGACGGGATCGATACGGCCTGCGAGGGTGGCGCGGCAGGCGGAAGATCCGCCGCAGGCCCGCCCGGCGGCCCGTGCGGCGAGGCTTGCCGACCACCGGCATGCCGCTGCGGTGCCGCAAGATTGTTGCCGGATCGGGCACCTGACGCGGCCTTGACCGCCACAAATGGTATCTTTGCCGATTGGAGCGACGCGAAAAAGGGGCCGGTGAGCCCATTCGCGCCGACGTTCCACTGTGGAAACTGACGGCCGCGAGAGCGGTCGGATACTGGTTGGTCCGGCCGTCCGGCCGGACATCGTGCGTCGCGCGCCGGGGGGCGGTGGGCGGCGCAACGAAGCAAATCCGGGAGGACCCTTGAGAGAAACTATTCCCATCCACGACGCGCTGACGCGCTGGCTGCCGCAGGCGGCGCTCGTTGCCGCGGCCATCGCGCTGACGGGCTGCACGATGACGCCGTGGACCGACAGCTGGCAGCCGGCGCGCCAGTCGGCACCGACGTCGGCCGCGACGCCGGGCGTGATCGCCGGCTATTACCGTGTGAACCCGGGCGATACGCTCGCGGGCGTCGCGAACGCCTACGGGCAGCGCGTCCAGGACGTGGCCAGCTGGAACCACATGGCGCCGACCGATGCCGTGTATCCCGGCCAGGTGCTGCGCGTCGCGCCGCCGCCGGCCGCGACGTCGCTCGGGCAGCCGCCCGCGGCGGCTGCGCAGCCGGGTTCGCTCGCATGGCCGGCCACCGGTGTCGTGGCGGCGCCGTTCTCGGCCGGCAAGACGCGCGGCCTCGTGATCGCTGCGTCCGGGCCCGACCATTCGGTGCGGGCTGCGGCGGCAGGGCGCGTGGTTTACGCCGGATCCGGCGTCAAGGCCTACGGGCCGCTCGTGATCCTGAAGCATGAGAACGGGCTCATCACGGCCTACGGACACAACGGCAAGCTGCTCGTCAACGAAGGCGACGCGGTGCGCCAGGGCCAGCCGGTCGCCGAAATGGGCACCGACGCGAGCGGCCGTTCGACGTTCGAGTTCGAAGTCCGCCAGAACGGCAAGGTCGTCGATCCGATGAACTTCCTGCCGCGCAACGGCGGCTGACGCCCGCATCATCCCGTGTGCGCCGGGCGGCGCACACGCTCCCGCCTTCATCCTTTCTTGAGTGTCACCGCGCCGGTCTGTCTCGCGTGATTGCCGAGCCAGCGTATGCCCAGTGCGAGCGCGGCCGCGCCGAGCGCGATCAGCGAACACTGGACTGCGACCGGCAGGTAGCCGTGCGGCCGCGGATCGACGAACGGGTACGGATACCAGTTCTCGAGTGAGCCGCGCACGAGCGTATAGCCGAGATAGACGACCGGAAAGGCGAGCCACGCGAACGCGCTGCGCCGCGGGATCGGCAAGCGCGGCTCCACGTACAGCCAGTCGCACAGCACGACGAGCGGCACGATCCGGTGCAGCACCCAGTTGTTGAAGGCCGGCGTGACGTGGCGCAGCGCATCGAGCCGCGCGAGCAGGAGTTCGTAGACGATCGCGGTGATCAGCACGTACAGCACCGCGGCACCGCGCATCGATTCGTAGCGGGCCGAGCCCGGGCGCGCGATGCGCCAGAGCCCGGCGGCGAGCATCGCGGCCGCGTAGAGGCTGCTCAGTTGCGTGAAGTAGCTGAGGTAGTTGCCGAGATGAAAGCTCGGCAGGTGCCAGTAGTCGGCCACACTGTGCAGCGTGGTGGATACCGCGAGCAACGCGGCGGTCAGCCGATAGGCCGCAACGAAGAACGCCTTGCTCATGATGCCCGCGTGCCGTCGCACCAAAGCTCCATCGTGCCACAGCCGTCCGGGTGCGCGATGCGGACTTTCCATATGGCGCGCCGCGCGGCGTGCGTCGACGATTCGTCGGATATTTGCGCGCGTCGTACAAAACCGGATGCCCGTGCGACTACAATCGGGGCAGCTTTCCGGGCACAGGCCGGTTGCCGCATGCGCCCATCCCCGCATACCAATACGAGACGAAGCATGAGAAACATCCTCGCGAAACAGACGCGCTACAGCGCGCCCGCGATCTTCTTCCACTGGGCGGTATTCCTGCTGGTGGCGCTGGCCTACCTGGCCATCGAGATCCGCGGGCCGAAGGGCAGCGACAGCCGGGTGTTCTGGATGAACGTGCATCTCACCGCGGGCACGCTCGTGCTCGTGCTGTCGGTGCTGCGCGTGCTGTGGCGAGTCGTCAGCCGCGTGCCGGAGGCCATTCCGCAAGCGGCGCTGCTGCGCTGGCTCTCGAAGCTCGCGCATGTCGCGCTCTACGTGTTCATCATCGTGCAGCCGCTGCTCGGCATCATGATGATCAACCTGGGCGGCAAGCCGGTGTCGCTCGACTGGCTCGGCGTGTCGTTCACGCTGTTCGGCCCCGACAAGGCGCTGCGGCCGACGATCAAGGAAGCGCACGAGCTGATCGGCAACGCGTTCTACTTCGTGATCGGCCTGCATGCGCTGGCCGCGCTCTACCATCATTTCATCCGGCGCGACGACGTGCTGCGGCGCATGGCGCCCTGATCGGCACGATCCGGAAACGCGCAGCAGGCGGGGCGCATGGTTGTGTTGACAACCATGCACCCCCGGTCCGTTTACCGGCTCCGCGCTGGCCATCGCGTTGAACATTCTGTAACATCTCGGCTGTTTTTACATTCCGCTTACTCGCCGCCGCGCATGCTGCACCGACATCGTCACCTGACCGCCTGGCTTGGCGTGCTCGCGATCTGGTTCGCGATCGCGGCGCCGCTGGTGTCGCAGTGGCGCGTCGCGCAGGCGGCCACGCCTGACGCGATCGTCTGCAGTACAGAGCATGGTGCGCATCAGTCGCCCGATGCGGGCCGCATGCACGATCATGCGCTGCATCTCGATGCCTGCGGCTACTGCGGCTTCTTCGCGCACAGCCCCGCGATCGGCGGGCCTGCCGCCGCGGCACTCGCTTCCATTCCCGTCGTTTCCGTTTCCGCCGTCGCGCCGCCTGCCGTCGCGGCGCGTGCCGACCGCTATCCGCGCGCGTATCCGCGCGCCCCGCCCGAGCGCGCCTGACGCGCTGTTTCCGTTCTTTTCACCGCCGATATCCGTGCGGCCCGTCGAGGCCGCGTGGAGGGCGTCACTCGGGCTTTCGATCATGACCATTTTCCAGTTGCGTGCGCCGCGGGCGTCACGCAATGCCTGTGCGCGGCGCATGCCGCGCGTGCTGAAACTCACCGTTCCCGCGCTCGCAGTCGGCGCGCTGGCCGCGAGCGCCGCGGCAGCCGAAACGGCGCGCGCGGCCGGCGCGCCGACCGACGATGCGGCCGCGCCGCTGCCGGCCATCGAAGTCGTCGCCTCGCCGCTGACGACGCCGCTCGTCGTCGTCACGGATCCGAAGACCCCGCGCCAGCCGCTGCCCGCCAGCGACGGCGCGGACTACCTGAAAACGATCCCCGGCTTCACGTCGATCCGCAGCGGCGGCACCAACGGCGACCTCGTGCTGCGCGGGATGTTCGGCTCGCGGCTGAACATCCTGGCGAACGGGATGTCGACGCTCGGCGCATGTCCGGGCCGGATGGATGCGCCGACGTCGTATATCGCACCGGAAAGCTATGACAAGGTCACCGTCGTGAAGGGGCCGCAGACCGTGCTGTACGGTCCCGGCGCGTCGGCCGGCACCGTGCTGTTCGAGCGCGTGACGCCGCGCTTCGACAAGCCCGGCATGCGCTTCGCGGGCAGCCTGGTCGGCGGGTCGTTCGGCCGCAACGACCAGAACATCGACGTGACGGCCGGCACGCCGGACGTCTATGGCCGCGTGACCGCGAACCACGCGCATTCGCAGGACTACAAGGACGGCAACGGCAACACCGTGCCGTCGCAGTGGGACAAGTGGAACGCCGATGCGGCGCTGGGCTGGACGCCGGACGACCACACGCGCGTCGAGCTGACCGCCGGCACCGGCGACGGCTATGCGCGCTACGCGGGGCGCGGAATGGACGGCGCGCATTTCCGCCGCGAGACGTTCGGGCTGTCGTTCGACAAGCAGCATCTCGGCGACGTGCTCGACCGGATCGAGGCACGCGTGTACTACAACGAAGCCGATCACGTGATGGACAACACCACGTTGCGGCAACCGGACCCGACCAGCAGCATGCCGATGCGGATGGCGTCGGAAGTGCGGCGTCGCACGTTCGGCGCGCGCGCGGCCGCGACGTTCCGTTTCGCCGACGACTTCAAGCTCGTGACGGGCGTGGATGCGCAATCGAACCGGCTCGATTCGCGCTCGGCGATGGGGCGGCAGAACTACGGCGACAAGCCGTGGGATGCGCAGGCGACGATGTGGAACGCAGGCGTGTTCGGCGAACTAACGTGGTACGCGAGCGAAGTGTCGCGCGTGATCGGCGGCGCGCGCATCGACCATGCGAGCGCACGCGACAAGCGCGCGACGACGAGCGGCATGATGAAGAGCAAGCCGAATCCGACCTTCGACGACGATCGCACGCGCGTGCTGCCGAGCGGCTTCATCCGCTACGAGCGCGATCTCGCGTCGCTGCCCGTCACGTGGTACGCGGGGATCGGCCATACGGAGCGCTATCCCGACTACTGGGAGCTGTTCTCCGCGAAGCGCGGGCCGGCCGGGTCGGTCAACGCATTCTCGGCCGTGCGGCCGGAGAGGACCACGCAGCTCGACATCGGCGCGCAATACAAGAGCGACCGGCTCGATGCATGGGTGTCGGCCTACGCGGGTTACGTGCAGGACTTCATCCTGTTCAATTACGCGGCCGGCATGATGGGCCCGACCACGCAGGCAACGAATGTCAACGCGCAGATTATGGGCGGCGAAGCGGGCGCGTCGTGGAAACCGGTTGCGCCGCTGCGCGTCGAGACGTCGCTCGCGTATGCGTGGGGGCGCAACGTGGCAAGCGGCGATCCGCTGCCGCAGATGCCGCCGCTCGAGGCGCGCATCGGGCTCGAATACACGCGTGGCGCGTGGTCGGCAGGAGGGCTGTGGCGCATCGTTGCGCCGCAGCATCGCTATGCCCTGAACGAGGGCAACGTGGTCGGCAAGGACTTCGGCCCGAGCGCCGGATTCGGTGTGCTTTCGCTGCATACGCAGTACAACGTCAGCAAGACCGTGCAGATTTCGGTCGGCGTCGACAACGTGCTGAACAAGGCCTACACCGAGCACCTGAACCTCGCCGGCAACGCGGGCTTCGGCTATCCGGCGAACTCGCCGGTGATGGAACCGGGCCGGACCGCATGGGTGCGTGTGAGTGCGAAGCTGTAACGCATCGCGCGTGTGCGTTGCAGCATGCGCGTGCATGAACGCGGCCCCGCCCGAACGGGCGGGGCGCGTCAACCGATTAGAGAACCGTATCTAGTCAAGGCGCAAACGTTCCCGACTCGTGATTCACTCCCGCATTCGACGCACACGGTGGTCGCGACGTTCGCGATGCATAGTCCGCGTCGATCCGGCTTCATTCGCACCGACAGCACAATAATCAGGAGAACATGCATGGCCAGAACGATGCGTTCCAGGATGGTGGCAGGGGCAGTGGCATGCGCGATGAGCATCGCGCCGTTCGCGGGGACGACTGCAGCGATGACGCTCGCGACGGCGCACGCGGCGATGGCGGCGCCCGCGCCCGCCGATGGCTATACGGCGACGCGTTATCCGATCATCCTCGTGCACGGGCTCACGGGTACCGACAAGTACGCCGGCGTGCTCGAGTATTGGTACGGCATCCAGGAAGACCTGCAGCAGAACGGCGCGACCGTCTACGTCGCGAACCTGTCGGGTTTCCAGAGCGACGACGGCCCGAACGGGCGCGGCGAACAGTTGCTCGCCTACGTGAGGACGGTGCTCGCGGCGACGGGCGCGACCAAGGTCAATCTCGTCGGCCACAGCCAGGGCGGCCTCACGTCGCGCTATGTCGCGGCCGTCGCGCCCGATCTCGTCGCGTCGGTGACGACGATCGGCACGCCGCATCGCGGCTCCGAGTTTGCCGACTTCGTGCAGAACGTGCTGGCGTACGATCCGACCGGGTTGTCGTCATCGGTGATCGCCGCGTTCGTCAATGTGTTCGGGATCCTGACGAGCAGCAGCCACAACACGAACCAGGACGCGCTCGCCGCACTGCAGACGCTGACGACCGCACGGGCCGCCACGTACAACCAGAACTACCCGAGCGCGGGCCTGGGTGCGCCGGGCAGTTGCCAGACCGGTGCCCCGACCGAAACCGTCGGCGGCAACACGCATCTGCTGTACTCATGGGCCGGCACGGCGATTCAGCCGACGCTCTCGCTGTTCGGCGTCACGGGTGCGACGGACACGAGCACCCTTCCGCTCGTCGATCCGGCGAACGCACTCGATCTATCGACGCTCGCGCTGTTCGGCACGGGCACGGTGATGATCAACCGCAACGCCGGGCAGAACGACGGGCTCGTGTCGAAGTGCAGTGCGCTGTACGGCAAGGTGCTGAGCACGAGCTACAAATGGAACCATATCGACGAGATCAACCAGTTGCTCGGCGTGCGCGGCGCGTATGCGGAAGATCCGGTTGCGGTGATCCGCACGCATGCGAATCGGCTGAAGCTGGCGGGCGTGTAATCGATGACGGCACGTGAAGGGCGCGCGCCGCTGGCGCGGCGCGCCGTGGTCTATGGTGTCGTGGGGCTGGCGGCGATTGCCGGTGTCGCGATGTGGAGCGGCGCGGGCTGGCATCGCGAGACGGGCACTGCCGGCGAGCCGCCGGATGGGTCGGCGGCGCGTGGATCGGCTGCCGCACCGCCGCAGGCCGCGGTGCCGGCGAGCGCGGGCCTGCCGCCGTCACTTGCCGGCTCCCGCGCACCTCGGCTGCCGCTCGACGCCGGCGGCCATCTCGCGAAGTCGCGCGCGGTGCGCGATTTCTTCGACTATTGCCTGACTGCGCAGAGCGATCTGGGCGCGGCCGCGCTCGACGCGTTCGTCGTGCGCGAGATTGCCGCGCAGCTCGACGGCACCGTGGCGCAGGTCGAGGCGCTCGACGTGTGGCACCGGTATCGCGCGTATCTCGACGCACTCGCGAAACTGCGCGATGGCGGCGCGGTCGACAAGTCCGACCTGGGCGCGCTGCAGCTCGCGCTCGATCAGCGCGCGTCGATCGCGTACCGCACGCTCGGCGACTGGAGCCAGCCGTTCTTCGGCGCGGAGCAGTGGCGGCAGCGTTACGACCTCGCACGGCTGAAGATCGCGCAGGATCCCACGCTGACGGACGCGCAGAAGGCCGAACGGCTCGCGGCGCTCGAACAGCAGATGCCGGCCGACGAACGCGCCGCGCAGCAGCGCATCGACCGGCAACGCGCGGCAATCGACCAGATCGCGCAATTGCAGAAGAGCGGGGCGACGCCCGATGCGATGCGTGCGCAACTGACGCAGACGCTCGGCCCCGACGCCGCCTCGCGCGTCGCACAGATGCAGCAGGATGACGCATCGTGGCAGAGCCGTTACGCGGACTATGCGGCCCAGCGTGCGCAGATCGAGTCGGCCGGCCTGTCGCCGCAGGATCGCGACGCGCAGATCGCCGCGCTGCGGCAGCGCGTGTTCACGAAGCCCGGCGAAGCCGTGCGCGCGGCTTCGCTCGATCGCGGGGCGGGCAGCGCGCGGTAACGCGGGCGGCGCGGCGAATGCGCGCCGCTAAGCCGCGCGCGTGAGATCGCGCGGCAGGTGTCGCTCGATGGTATTCGCGAGCGTGTCGAACGCGGGCCCGATGCCTTCGTGCGCGACGCATGCATAGCCGAGCAGCAGGCCGCGCTGCGCGGTGTCGAGGTTGCTGTAGTAGCTCGTGAGCGGGCGCACGATCACGCCCGCATCGAACGCGCTCTGCGTGACCGCGCGATCGTCGCAGGTGTCGGGCAGGCCGAGCACGAGATGCAGGCCTGCCTCGTCGCCCATCACGGGCAGTGCGTCGCCGAAGCGCGCGCGGATCGCGTCGATCATCAACTGCCGGCGCTCGCCGTACAGCGTGCGCATTCGTCTGACGTGCGAAGTCAGGTGGCCGTCCATGATGAATTCGGCGAGCACGGCCTGCTGCATCAGCTGGCCCTCGCGGTACAGCTCCGACAACCCGGTGCGGAACGTGTCGACCAGATGCTCGGGCACGACCATGTAGCCCATCCGCAGCCCCGGGAACAGCATCTTGCCGAGGCTGCCGACGTAGATCACGCGGCCGCCGTCGTCGAGCCCCTGCAGCGATGCGAGCGGGCGGCTGCCGTAGCGGAACTCGCTGTCGTAGTCGTCCTCGATGATCCAGCAGCGGTGCTGGCGCGCGTATTCGAGCAGCATCCGCCGCCGCGCGAGGCTCATCACCATCCCGAGCGGGTACTGATGCGACGGCGTGACGAGCACGAGCCGCGGCGGGTGCTGCAGGTCGCTGGCACGCGGGTCGAGCCCTTCCTGGTCGACCGGTACCGGCGTCAGTGTGAGACCGGCCGCCTGCAATACGCTGCGCACGCCCCAGTAGCACGGCTCCTCGACCCACGCACGATCGCCGATGTCGGACAGCAGCCGCACCGCGAGATCGATCGACTGGTGGATACCCGTCGTGATGATCACCTGGTCCGGCGTGCATTTGACGGAGCGCGCGACGCGCAGGTAATCGGCGAGCGCGCGCCGCAACGGCCGGTAGCCGCCGCCCGGCGCATAGGTCAGCAGCTCGGGGTTCGCTTCCTTCCACAGCCGCGCCTGCAGGCGGCTCCACGTCCGGCTCGGGAATTCCGACACGTCCGGCACGCCCGGCATGAACGCACCCCATTGGCGCCGCGACACGCCCGCGTGCTCGATCAGTTGCCGGCCGCGCATCGACAGGCCACCCTGCGCATCCGGCAGCGGCGGTTCATCGGCGCTCGACGGCGGCGCCGCCGCGCCCGGCACACGAATCGCGGCGGCGTCCGGCCGCGTGTCGGCCACATAGGTGCCGCTGCCGGTGGTCGTCAGCACGTAGCCTTCGGCCGTCAGCTGGTCGTACACGTGCAGCACGGTATTGCGTGCGATCGACAGGTCGGCCGCGAGCGTGCGCGAACTCGGCAGCTTTGTCCCTGGCCCCAATTCCCCGGTCAGGATGGCCTGCTGCATCTGCTGCAGCAACTGCCGGTACATCGGCTCGGGCGAATGGCGGTCGAGGCGGGCAGAGAGCCAGTCGGCGAGGATCACGGTATCCAAAGTGGTCCTACTAGTAATATTGAAATGGTTCCCTATTGTAGAACCGTGCGCGCCGTATAGTGGCTCGCATCTCAAAATCAATTGTCGCGAAGCAAGGGGACAGCCACGATGAAGTCCGATGATGTGATCGTCAGCTTTCGCGGCGTGCGGAAGACCTACGACGGCGAGACGCTGGTCGTCAAATCGCTCGACCTCGATATCCACCGAGGGGAATTCCTGACGCTGCTCGGGCCGTCGGGCTCAGGCAAGACCACCTGCCTGATGATGCTCGCCGGCTTCGAATTCCCGACCGGCGGCGAGATCCGCCTCGACGGCGAGCTGCTGAACAACGTGCCGCCGCACAAGCGCAACATCGGCATGGTGTTCCAGAACTACGCGCTGTTTCCGCACCTGACGGTCGAGCAGAACGTCGCGTATCCGCTGACCGTGCGCAAGCTGCCGGCGGCCGAGCGCGCGGAACGCGTCGCGCATGCGCTGAAGATGGTGCAGATGGAGCGTTTCGCGAAACGCTACCCGGCGCAGCTGTCGGGCGGCCAGCAGCAGCGCATCGCACTGGCGCGCGCGCTCGTGTTCGAGCCGAAGCTGGTGCTGATGGACGAGCCGCTCGGCGCGCTCGACAAGCAGTTGCGCGAACACATGCAGTACGAGCTGAAGGCGTTGCACGAAAAGCTCGGCGTGACCTTCGTGTACGTGACGCACGACCAGGGCGAGGCGCTGACGATGTCCGATCGTGTCGCCGTGTTCGACAAGGGCATCGTGCAGCAGCTCGATACCGTCGATCGCCTGTACGAATCGCCGTGCAACGAATTCGTCGCGAACTTCATCGGCGACAGCAACCGGCTGCGCGGCACCATCGCGCGCGTCGACGGCGAATTCTGCGAATTCCGGCTCGACGACGGCACGAAACTCGTCGGCCGCCGCATCGGCGACGCCGCAGAGGGCGCGCCGGCCGTTGCGTGCATCCGCCCCGAACGCATGAGCCTCGCCGCGCACGGCGCGAACGGGCAGGCGAATGGCCACGCCAATGGTCAGACGAACAGCGCGGCCGCGAACCGTTTGAGCGGCGAAGCGCGCAGCCTCATCTATTTCGGCGATCACGTGCGCATGCGCTGCGCGCTGCCCGGCCAGGACGAATGTTTCGTGAAGGTGCCGCTCGGCACCGGCGCGCTCGATGCGTTCTCGCCCGGTGCACCGGTCGCGCTCGCGTTCGCGCCCGAACACCTGCGTGTGTTCGCTTGAGCAGGGTTTTCCCGATTTTTCGCAGCACGTCGTCAACAACAATGCCCACTTCCACCACGAGAGGAGAGGAACCATCATGAACCGAGCAAGCTTTAACGCGCGTCGTACCGTGCTGGCACTCGCGCTCGCCGTCGCCGGCGCATCGGCATCGGCCGCCGAGCTCACGGTCGTCAACTTCGGCGGCGCGAACGGCGACGCACAGAAGGCGGCCTTCAACCAGCCGTTCGAGAAGGCGACCGGCAACAAGGTCACGGCCGTCGAATACAACGGCGAGCAGGCGAAAGTGAAGGCGATGGTCGAGGCGAAGCACGTCAACTGGGACGTGGTCGAAGTCGAATCGGGCGACCTGAACCGCGGCTGCGACGAAGGGCTGTACGAGAAGCTCGACTGGTCGAAGATCGCGAAGAAGTCCGACCTGATTCCGGAGTCGCCGCAGGTGTGCGGCGTCGGTTTCTTCGTGTGGTCGACGGCGCTGTCGTACAACGCGGACAAGCTTAAGTCGGCGCCGGCCGGCTGGGCCGATTTCTGGAACGTGAAGAAATTCCCCGGCAAGCGCGGCATGCGCAAGGGCGCACGCTACAACCTCGAATTCGCGCTGATGGCCGACGGCGTCGCGACGAAGGACGTCTACAAGGTGCTCGGCACGAAGGCCGGCCAGGACCGCGCGTTCAAGAAGCTCGACGAGCTGAAGCCGTACATCCAGTGGTGGGAAGCGGGCGCGCAGCCGCCGCAGTTCCTCGTCGCCGGCGACGTCGTGATGTCGACCGCGTACAACGGCCGCATCGACGCCGCACAGAAGGAAGGCAAGAACCTGAAGGTCGTATGGAACGGCAGCATCTACGACCTCGACTACTGGGCGATTCCGAAGGGCTCGCCGAACAAGGCGCTGGCCGAGCAGTACATCGCGTATTCGCTGACGCCGAAGCCGCAGCAGGCGTATGCGCAGCACATCGCGTATGGTCCGGCGAACATCGCGGCGATCAAGTCGCTCGACGCGAAGACGCTCGCGAACCTGCCGAACTCGCCGGCCAACGGCAAGAACGCGGTGCTGGAAGATATCGGCTTCTGGACCGACCACAGCGACGAGCTCGAGCAGCGTTTTGCCGCATGGGCGACGAAGTAACCGGTCAGGTGTCCTGATGCAACCGGCCGCACGGCGCTATCGACGCGTCGTGCGGCCTTCCGCCGGATCGTGCCCGGCCGGAGAGAACCGTTGAATACGATGACGATCGCGCCTTCCTCGCAGTCGACTGCCGCGCTCAAGCGCGAGCTGAAGGCCGCCGAAGCCCGCAAGCGCACGATGGCGCTGTTGCTGGTCGCACCGCTCGCAATTTTCCTGCTGCTGATTTTCGTCGTGCCGATCGGCACGCTGCTCACGCGCGCGGTGCAGAACCCGGAGATCGCGACCGCGTTGCCGAAAACGGTCGCCGCGCTGTCGGGCTGGGACCGCAAGGCGCCGCCGGCCGACGCCGCGTATGTCGCGCTCGCCGCCGACATGACGAAGGTGGCCGACAGCGAGGCGATGGGCGCGCTCGCACGGCGCCTGAACACCGAGATTCCCGGCTATCGCTCGCTCGTCGCGAAGACGGCGCGTGCGATGCCGCTGAAAGGCGACAACGATGCGGCGCTGACACCTGCGCAGACGCGCGAGAAATTCATCGAGCTCGACTCGCGCTGGGGCGACGTCGCGTACTGGCAGTCGATCGCGAAGAACGGCAGCCAGGTGTCGCCGTTCTACCTGCTCGCGGCGCTCGACCACAAGCAGGACGGCTTCGGCCACATCGTGCAGGCCGACCCCGACCAGTCGATCTATCTCGCGATCTTCGGCCGGACGTTCGTGATCGGCGTCGCCGTCACGCTGTTCGCGCTGCTGCTCGGCTATCCGCTCGCATACTGGATCTCGACGCTGTCGGAGCGTCGCGCGAACCTCGTGATGATCCTCGTGCTGATTCCGTTCTGGACGTCGGTGCTCGTGCGGGTCGCCGCGTGGATCGTGCTGCTGCAGAGCGAAGGGCTCATCAACACGGCGCTGATCGGCAGCGGGCTGATCTCGCACCCGCTGACGCTGCTGTTCAACCGCATCGGCGTGTACATCTCGATGACGCACATCCTGCTGCCGTTCATGATCCTGCCGCTGTACAGCGTGATGAAGTCGATCCCGCCGACCTATCAGCGCGCGGCCGTGTCGCTCGGCAGCCATCCGTTCGCCGCGTTCTGGCGCGTGTACGTGCCGCAGACCTACCCGGGCGTCGGCGCGGGCGCGCTGCTCGTGTTCATCCTCGCGATCGGCTACTACATCACGCCCGCGCTGCTCGGCGGGCCGAACGACCAGATGGTCAGCTACTACGTCGCGTACTTCACGAACGTGACGATCAACTGGGGCATGGCGTGCGCGCTCGGCGGGCTGCTGCTCGCGGCGACGCTCGTGCTGTACGCGGTGTACGGGCGCTTCACGCGCACCAACGTGAGCCTCGGCTGAGCGCCGCGCGAAACGAAAAGGGAAGGGGAATCCGACCATGAAACTCGCCAGGCCGCTGTTCGCGCCGCACATGTCGTTCGTCGAGCGCGCGTGGTACGTCGCGCTGCGCGTGCTCGTCGTGCTGACGCTGCTGTACCTGATCCTGCCGGTGCTCGCGATCGTGCCGCTGTCGTTCTCGTCGAGCACGTTCCTCGTCTATCCGATCCCGGGCTTCTCGATGCGCTGGTACGAGAACCTGATCGCATCGGACGAGTGGCGGATGGCCGCGAAGAACAGCTTCATCGTCGCGCCGTCGGCGACCGTCGTCGCGACCGTACTCGGCACGCTCGCCGCGATCGGTCTCACGAAGGCCGACTTCCGCGGCAAGGGGCTGCTGATGGCCGTGCTGCTGTCGCCGATGATCGTGCCGGTCGTCGTGGTCGGCGTCGGCATGTACCTGTTCTTCGCGCCGCTCGGCCTCGCGAACACGTACACGGGGCTGATCGCCGCGCACGCGGCGCTCGGCGTCCCGTTCGTCGTGACGACGGTCGCCGCGACGCTGCAGGGCTTCAACCAGAATCTCGTGCGCGCGAGCCTGTCGCTCGGTGCGAATCCGGTGTCGACGTTCTTCCGCGTGACGCTGCCGGTGATCGCGCCGGGCGTGATGTCGGGCGCGCTGTTCGCGTTCGCGACGTCGTTCGACGAAGTCGTCGTCACGCTGTTTCTCGCAGGTGCGGACCAGACGACGCTGCCGCGCCAGATGTTCACCGGCATCCGCGAGAACATCAGCCCGACGATCGCTGCGCTCGCAACGATCCTGATCATTTTCTCGACGAGCCTGCTGCTTGCGCTCGAATGGCTGCGCGGTCGCAATGCGCGGCGCGCGGTGACCTGACCGGCGGGCTTGCCTGCTGCGCCTGCGTTGCCGCGCGTCCTGCACGGCAACGCTTTTTCTTTCATTTCGCTGACTGACGAGTCGGCCGCCTGCACGTTTGATGCGGCTCTGCAACAATACGGGGCGCGGCGGCGCGCGTTCCGTGCGTGCGGTGCGAGCGGAACGCCGCCGCGAGTCCAATCCGCGACGTGGCGCAACGCGTCGCTCGTCAGCCGAGCCTCATCTTGTCCGAATTCGCTTCCCCCGCCGGCGCGCATGAGCCGGCCGTCAACTGGCGCGCGATGTCCGCCGTGCTGCTGGCCGTCGCGCTCGCGACGCTCGACACCGCGATCGCGAACACCGCGCTGCCCGCGATCGCCGCCGACCTGCATGCGTCGCCGGCCGCGTCCGTGTGGATCATCAACGCCTACCAGCTCGCGATGGTTGCGACACTGCTGCCGTTCGCATCGCTCGGCGATATCGTCGGCCACAAGCGCGTGTATATCGCCGGGCTCGCGGTGTTCACGCTTGCGTCGCTCGGCTGCTCGCTCGCGTCGACGCTGCCGATGCTGACGGCCGCGCGGATCGTGCAGGGCTTCGGCGCGAGCGCGATCATGAGCGTCAACGTCGCGCTGATCCGCGGCCTGTTTCCCGCGCACCGGCTCGGGCGCGGCGTCGGCTTCAACGCGCTCGTGGTCGGCGTGTCGTTCGCGGTGGGGCCGACCATCGCGTCGCTGATCCTGTCGGTCGCCGCATGGCCGTGGCTGTTCGCGGTGAACGTGCCGCTCGGCGTGTTCGCGCTTGCAGTGGCGATTCCGTCGCTGCCGCAGACGGCGCGTGGCAAGCATGCGTTCGATCCGGTTGCTGCATTGTTCAACGTGATCACGTTCGCGTCGCTGATCTTTGCGCTCGGCGAATTCGCGCAGCGCGGGCCGCTTTCCGTCGTGCTCGCGGCGGCTGGGGTCGCGCTCGCGTTCGGCTGGCTGCTGATCCGCCGCCAGGCCGGGCATCCGGCGCCGATGCTGCCGGTCGACTTGTTTCGCCGGCCGGTGTTCACGCTGTCCGCGCTGACGGCGGTGTGTGCGTTCGCCGCGCAGGGGCTCGCATTCGTGTCGCTGCCGTTCTATTTCGAAACCGTCCTGCATCGCAACGCGGTCGAGACGGGGTTCCTGATGACGCCGTGGTCGGCGATCGTCGCGCTCGCCGCGCCGATCGCGGGCCGGCTGTCGGATCGCTATCCGCCGGGCCTGCTCGGCGCGATCGGTCTTGCATTGCTGAGCGCGGGCATGGTGTCGCTCGCCGCGTTGCCGGCGGCGCCGGGCGTCATCGATATCGGCTGGCGGATGATGTTGTGCGGCGCGGGCTTCGGTTTCTTCCAGTCGCCGAACCTGAAGGCGCTGATGTCGAGTGCGCCGCCCGAGCGCAGCGGCGGCGCGAGCGGGATCATCGCGACCGCGCGGCTGATCGGGCAGGCGACGGGCGCGGCGCTCGTCGCGCTGTCGTTCGGGATCGCGGGGCGTCACGGGCCGACGCTCGCGCTGATGCTCGGCGCGGGCTTCGCCGGGGCCGCGAGCGTCGCGAGCGGGTTACGGCTCTTTGCGCCGTCGCATCGAGCCGGCGTGCCGGCCGCGTCGGAGCGCGTGAGCGAGCGGGCGACAGAGTAGGGGGCGCGCGGTTGCGGCGCAAGCCGACGACCAAACAACGATTGCGGAAAAGTCCCGAACCGGCGCGCAACGAACCTCCACCGCGCGCCGGCCTTCACGCTTCGCTTAGAACCCGCCCGACTTGATCAGCTGGTTGAGGTTCGCGATGTTCAGGCTGCCGAAGCCGGTCGTGTCATCCCAGCCGGTGCGTGCGTTGTAGCCATACCCCTGATAGCCGTTGTTCCCCGACACCACGTCGTAGCGCACGAGCGACGGGTTCGACGGAATGTCGGCGTAGAACTTGCCGGCCGGGAAGCCGAGGCCCGTGCCGTTCGCTGCGAGCAGGCGCGCCCAGAGGCCCGTGAAGATCGGCGCGGCGAGGCTCGTGCCGCCGATCTGCTGCAACTGGCCGTAGTTGTAGATATAGGCGCCGGTGCTTTGCGCGGCGTCGAACGAGACGTCCGGCAACTGGCGATTGCTGCCCGATTGCCACGACGGTGCGGGCAGGATCGTGCTGACGCCGCCGCCCGTCGCCCACAGCTTGCCGTTGTCGTCGAGCCCTTCGTTCCATACCGTCTCGTTCGAGAAGGCACCCGACGACGTCGTGTAGAGCGTCGTGCCGCCGATCGCGAGCACGTGCGGCGACGAAGCCGGCCACGACACCGTGTAGTTCGAGCCGTCCGGATAGCCGCGGTTGTTGCACTCGTACACGCCTTCGTCGCCCGACGAAACCGAGAACGTCTGGCCTTGCGCCGCGGCGGTCGTGAAGATCTGTTCCTCGGCGTCGAGCGTGCCGTCCGCGTTCGCGTCGGTCTCGCACCAGCCGAGCGACACGTTGATCACCTTCGCGGTGTTGTCCGACACCGCGCGGTTGAACGCCTGTGTGAGGCCCGTGTTGCCGCTCGCATTGAGGTCCGCCATGTAGAACACGAGCTTGCCGACCTGGCCGCCGGCCGAGCCGACGATCGACTGGCTGTCGAGATCCCACTCGCCCTGGCCGTCCTGGTCGTCGGTGTAGCTGCCGCCCGTACCGTTGGTCTTGACGGTCTGCGTCGACACCGTGCCGTAACCGTTGCTCGACGTGAACTGCTTCAGGTCCTGCAGCGTCTGCGACACGCCGCCGATCGTGATGATGCCGACGGTGACGCCGGCTGCAGTCGGCACGCCGGTTGCGTTGTAGAGGCCCGGGAATTCCTTCGGATAGTGGCCGGTCGCCGTGCCGGCCGCGAGCGCCTGCGGCTTCGCGACGTTGCCGATACGCAGCAGCGGCCGCGCGCGTGCGACGCTCTGCAGCCCGAGCACCGAGCCGACGACGTCGCCGAGCGCGCGCGGCACCTGCGCGGTCGACGTGTTGGCGAAGCCCGAACGGCCCGCGTATTCGAAGTGGACGAGCGACGTGTTGAATGCGGTCTTCACCGTGCCGGCCGTGCCGCGCGCGGACACCAGCAGCCGGTTCGGCGCGACCTCGACGTTCACGAAGCCGCTCTTGTGCAGATAGTCGACCACCGACTTCACCTGCGCTTCGGTCGGCGCGTAGCTGGCGAGGAACTGCTCGTGCGTGAGGTACTGGTGGTAATGCGCGCTGCCCGGCCGGTTAACGTCGCGCGACAGTTGCTTGAGCTGCGCGGCATTGCGCAGCTTCAGGCTGACGACGACGTCGGTCGTTTCGCCGGCCGCGAGTTCGAGCGACGGCGCCGCGCTGCGCGCCATCAACTGCGGGCCGGTCAGAAAGGCCTTCGTATGGGTGTCGACCCAGTCCGTCGCCGCATGCGCTGCAGCGGCGGCGAACACGAGCGGTGCCACGCACGCAAGGCGGCGGGGCGACGGCAGGGGCAGGGCAAACCAGGCGTTCCTTTTCATCGGGAGTCCTTTTTAGGAGAGACGACGTTGCTGGAGCCCCCGACCCTTGTGGGGTCGCGAGCGGTGACGAGCGTAGGGTGTCGCTGCCGTTCAGGTAGCTGGCAGTTTCCATAGCTGTCAGTTCTGACATCGAGGCGGGGGCGAGCATGCGCTGCGTCGTACGCGCGAGCGATCGCGGCCGCGTCGAACGAAACCGGTTCGCGACACGACTGCGCGGCAATGTGTGACGTTCGCACGCACGAGTCGCTCGTCGCGGCGCCGGAACGTGCGCGATTGCGGAGCGGATCGCCACGTGAATGCCATGACGCACGACCGGTCGTTGCCGCATGCCGCGTCGCACTATGTGGTCAAACGAAGCGACGCGGCAGGAACGGATTCGCGCGTGCACAAAAAAGGGGCCGGTCGATCGCAAACGATTCCCGAACTGTGGAACGGTGCTTCCGGCAGTCTTGCAGGTGACTTTCGGATCGCATGCGGCGATTGCGGATTAGAGGAAGGGCTCGAATTCGGAGGTGGAATCCAAACTGTCTGGAGCGGCATCGCGAAGCGAAGCCACCGTTACGTGGTTGATCATGTCTGGTATGGGCGCAACGATGTGCGGCAGCGATCGTCGACGTCTGATTTCCGCCGTCACTGAAATTGGATTGAATTGCGTCAAGGCGCAGTCGCAGAGTGTCCGGCGCAGGTTTTCTGTATTGCACAATCGGCTATAAGCCGGAATGTCAGATTTCCAGAAAATGCTTTTGAGTCTACCGGGTCTCAATAGTGTATTTGGCCACACGCGGAGCGCGATATCGGGACTTGTTTGCTACGGTTTTCGACGCAGACGGCGCGTTGTCTCTGTATGTACCGGGCATGTCGCACGGCAACAGTTTAGGCGCCAGACGCGTGGTGCCAATCGAGCGGATTGGCATACGGGAAATACGGAATCCATTTTCGCCCGAGTGGGACCCATTAAAGGACCCGGCTTCAGATCGCGGTGCTTGTTAATTTCAGATTCGTCCTATGGCGGCTTTCGCACTCGCCCGGTTAAAGTCGCACGGACTATTTCGTAAACGTTTTCGGAGGATTGATTGACCCCGAGCACGGCCATTTCCGACATGCTCGCACTCGCGGGCATCAACATCCATCAGTTCTACAGCCTCGATCTCAAGGGCGTGCCAGCCGCTGCGCTCGCGGACATTTACGAGTTCGCCGGGGAGCACGGGATTGGGGAGCCGACGAAGTACACGATTCAATTCACGCATCCCCGTCATGACTTGTCGCGCAGCGAATTCCTTAACCGGATGGGCGCGTTCGTGATCCAGCCGCCGCCGAGTGACAGCTGGAGCCAGCCGGAAGGCGCACGCCGCGTGCAAGGTGTGGTGACGAGTTTCGCGCTGAAGGCCACCAATCGCGACCAGTCGTTGTACGAGATCGTGCTGGAGTCGCGTCTGGCGCTGCTGCGCAATGCGCCGAAATGCCGGTTCTTTCTGGACATGAGCATTCCCGAGATCATCGAGCAAGTTCTTCGGGAGCACGAGTTCAACAAGATATTCGCGTCGTTTGAATTCCAGCTGTACCGAACCTATCGCAAGCGCAGCTTCGTGATGCAATGGGGCGAAGATGACCTGGCGTTCATTACGCGCTTGTGCCGGCGCTCTGGAATTTGGTTCGTATGTGAGGAGGGCGAACGTTGCGAGCGGGTGCGCTTCGGCGACGATTATGCGCACTACCGCCGCGATGCTGAGCGTCTGACGGTTGCATACCGGCCGCACAGTGGACTGGAAGCCGGAGGCGTCGAGTCGGTCAGCGCACTCGAAATGCATGCGAAGACGTTACCGGCGACCTACACGGTACGCACGTTCAATACCGAAGCGGCGATTTCCGATCCAATCGAGGCGGCCTGCCCGGTCAGCGACGACCGCACTACCTATGGTGAAGCGTATACCTGGGGAATGCCGGATCGGAGCGAGGCCGAGGCGAAGGAAGAGGCGCAATTGCGCCGCGAGGCAGCGCTGGCTGGACAGGTCGAGTATCGCGGCGAATGCGACATGCTGGACCTCACGCCCGGCTCGGTGCTTAAACTGTCCAATCGGACATTGCCCGATGCGAAGCATGGGCTGGTCGTGGTGCGGGTGACGCGCAGGGCGACCCGGAAGAAGGCGTATCACGTCAGGTTCGATGCGATTCCATCCGATCGCCAGTATCGAATGCCGTTGAAGGAAGCAACGTGGCCCAGGATCGACGGGGTCATCACCGGGACGATCGCATCGTCGGGCGGCTGGAAAGATCCGTATCTGGACAGGCAGGGCGAATACATCGTCGATCTTCATCTGGATCGAGACACGCGTGTGCCCGGTTTGCAAAGCTGCCCGATGAGACTGGCGAAGCCGTTTGCGGGCCCGAACCAAACCGGCTTTCACTTCGGGCTAGTCGAGGGCACGGTGGTCGGCGTGAGCTTCCTGTGGGGCTGCGTGGATTTGCCGTTCATCAGCCATGTGCTGCATACCGCCCAACACACGGATCCGATTGTCGCGGGCGTGCCCTGGGGCACGCGCAACACGATTCGCACGCGTTCCAACAATACCGTCGAATTGGACGACCGGGAGGGCAAGGAACACGTCAAGGTCGCGACTGAGCACGGTAAGACGCAACTCAATCTTGGCTATACGGTGGACCGGAATCAACAGTTGCGCGGTGAGGGTTTCGAACTGCGTACCGACGATCGTGGGCATGTGCGCGCCGGTGGTGGCCTGCTGGTGTCGTCCGACCGGCAGGAGAAGGCGATCGGGCAGGCGGCCGACATGCGGCCGGCAACGAACCAGTTTGCGCTGACTCAGGCGCAGGCGCGGGGGTTGACCGATGCTGCCGCGGTGGCGCAGGCGGAAATCGCGGATCTGAAGGCGGAAAACGCGTGGCTGCAGGACGAACTGGCAAGCTTGAAAACGGCCGTGATCGCATTGTCCGCACCGAACGGCATTGGCCTGGCGACGCCGGATCGGGTAATGGTGTCGGCGGGCAAGGACGTGAGTGTCGGCACGTCTTCGCGGTTCAACGTGAATGCGCTCCGGAACGTTGCGATCGCGGCAGGCGAGGTGCTGTCGCTGTTTGCGCAAAAGTTTGGCATCAAGCTCTATGCCGCGCGCGGCAAGGTTCAAATCCAGGCGCAGTCGGATGCGATGGAACTGGTGGCGCAGAAGGACATGCGGATCACGAGTGCAGACGGCACGACGACGGTCAATGCCGCCAACGGAGTGGTGCTCGGCGGTGGTGGTACGGCCTACATCAAGGTGCAGGGCGACAACGTCGAAATTGGCGGGGCCGGCTGCCTGATCCTCAAGATCATCGAAATTCAGAAGGAAGGACCCGGTGCGCTGTCGTTGCCGCTGCCGAAGTTCAACCAGACCGATATCGCGAATGACGAACGATTCATTCTCAGCGACGACATCACCGGCCGGCCGGTTGCAAACCGACCTTACAAGATTCGGCTCGCCGGCGGGCAGATTATCGAGGGCGTTACCAACGAAAAGGGGGAGACCTCGTTGAGCCGGCAGGACGTTGCCGGGGGCCTCAAGCTGCTGCTTCAGAACAATAAGGAAGTCTGACTCATGACCGGCGACGAGTCCAATCTGCCGGACGGCGCGGGCGACGATACCGGTGCGCCTCAACCTTACCGGCATGACAACGCAACGCGCATTGTGCCGATGCAGCGCGATCATCTGGGGCAGCCCTATTGGGAGTCGTATCACACACCGACCAGCTTTCAGGTGCGAGCCGAGTGCCGGATTCCGCCGCACATGCCGGGGGTCATCATCTTCGTGCATGGGGTTAACTCCACGGGGGAGTGGTATGACTCGGCGGAACAGGCTTTGTGTGATGGGTTGAATGACCGGTTGAATCGGCCTGACGGTACGAAGCTGAAAGCTAACAATTACATCGCGGTTGATCCCGATACGAAGAAGCCCATTTTGCGCAGGCTCGATCCTAAGGCGACCGGATATTCGCCTGTGATTCGCTTCTATTGGGGTTACAGCGCGGCCCCTGGGACCGAGCGCAACTGGCGCATCCCGATGCGCAATCCGCGTGGCTTCGATCTTTGGTCTCCAGCATGCACGAACGAGCAGGGTCCCTGGCATTGGGGTGGCGGCCCTTTTCAGAACGGAACGAACAACCTGCCGCAGTTGTGGAGCATCGAGGGATTTAAGCGTCACGTGCTCAGGTTCGATATGGAGTCGTTGAACACCGAGGAGGATCGCCAACTGCAGGACTCCCCGCCGCGTACGTACTACGCGCACGCGGCCCAACGGTTGGCTGATTTGGTCGATCGGATTCGCAACGAGTGTCCGCGCGATACGGTGACCGTAATGTCGCATAGCCAAGGGACGATGATCGCGCTGGCAGCGACAGCCTTATGCAAGACACGTGTGCCGGATGCCGTGTTTGTAATGAACTCTCCGTATGCCCTTGATGACAAGATCACGGATGCGTTGGCGTGCGGTACGGAACGTCCTACTCCGGAGGCGCGTATCAACAGTTTCCGGAACATCGCAAACCGGATTAAGGAGGACAAGCGCATTTTCACCGAGGCGGAATTGGATCAGCTTCAGTGTGGTGCGTCCGAAGACATGGATTTTTGGCGGCCCGACAACCAGCGCAAGTCTGGCGTGCACGAACGCGACAATCACGGCCGACTGTACGTGTACTTCACGCCGCACGATCGCGTGATGGGCGCGGTGCCGCTGCAAAGCATCGGCTGGCAGGGCGTGGATGACAAATTACTTAAAGAGTTGGGCGATACGGTGAAGCAGCGCATGCTGGCGCGCGGTACGCCGGTGGGTGACGCACCGGGCGTGAAGAAGTTCGGCACACTGCCACCGATTCCCGACGACAAGCTTGTGCCCGGAGCGAAGTCGACTGATTTCTGGAACGGTAACCGAAATATCTTTACGCCCCTTTTGAAGCTGTGGGCGGTACCGCATCCCGATAACACCGTGACAATTAATACGGAAGAGGTGCCACAGCCAGTCACGGCTGAAGAGATGAGCGACTTTGACGAGTCCCGCGTCGATATGCCAGAAATGGGAAAATGGGTTCCGGATCCAAATGATCCGAACACAGGTAGCTACGCGGACAAAGACTACCGTTTTATGCGCTCGGTTTTTCAACCTAAGCACACCATTGCTACCGAAGACATTTACACATCCAAGCGCATGACGCGAGTAGAAACTCAGGATGAAATGCTGCAACGACTTGATGCCTATCGCGCTGAACCGACCAATCACAGCACGTTACCAGGGAATCAAACATTCATGCGCCGGGTGGTGGCCTACGATTTGCCGATCGGCTTTTGTGATGCGTATGAGAGGCCGGCGTTCTGGACACGCCTAATGCAGTTAGCCGACTGGACGCAGGGCTACGACGATTACTTTGAACTTGGTGCGCCTCAAAGCATTGCCAAACCCGCGTATATCGATTGGGACACGGTAGCCGAGGAACAAAGCAAGACCGAAGCCGAACAACTTCGGCAACAGCAATGGAAGGGCGGAGCGTGATGAAATATTCAATTACCACGATCGCGTTGATCGTCCTGATGCAAGGGTGTACGGCACAGGAGCCGAAGCGTCCAGTCTTCAGGTTGGGAGACTTTATGAGTTCGAGGCTTAAGGAGTTGCCTTACGATTCGCCACCGCAGGTTATCTACCGGATCGACGAGCACCGATTCGTCACGCTTGAACATTACCGAGACTGCCGACACGGAGACGCCTATTACAACGATACACGTGCCGATATTCGAAAGTATCTGGGGCGAGGACATTTTGAGAATTTTCAAGGACGTGTGATTAATGCAGACCCGTCGGGCATGAACATAGTGCTGCCATTGGCCTATCCGCCGAGGGCTATTTGCGGAAATGGTGAGAAAGGATGCGTTGTGCCGCTTTGGTATTCGACGGATGGCGGTATCACTTTCTCAGTGATGACTTATATGGATCACAGTTTTAATCCAACTGAGGATTCGAGGAGCTATTCGGTATTTGTGACCGAGGACAAACTCTATGTGGCGAAGAAGTGGGGGGATGACGATGCCTACGTCGTTGTGTCTCCGATGGTGCCAGGCATTGACTTAAGTAAGCCCTATCCTCCGGGCGTCAGAGGCGGGAGCTTTGCCGCATCGAAGCGACCAGGCATTTTCTCAAAGCTTCGCACACCCTCCGGTCAGGATCGAATTACCTGTGATACGTCGATCAAGCCATCTAATCCGGATGCACCGCTGATACCTCATTGAGATAAAAACCGATGAGATACACCATTTCTATGGTCATGCTGGTCGTCCTGATGCAAGGGTGCACGGCACATGAGCCGAAGCGTCCGGTCTTCAGGTTGGGAGACTTTATGAGTTCGAGGCTTAAGGAATTACCTTACGATTCGCCACCTCAGGTCATCTACCGGATCGACGAGCATCGCTTCGTCACGCTTGAACATTACCGAGACTGCCGACACGGAGATGCCTATTACAACGATACGCGTGCCGACATTCGAAAGTATCTGGGGCGAGGGCATTTTGAGAATTTTCAGGGGCGCGTGATTAATGCAGACCCGTTGGGCATGAACATTGTGCTGCCGTTGGCCTATCCACCGAGGGCTATTTGCGGAAATGGTGAGAAAGGATGCGTTGTGCCGTTTTGGTACTCGACGGATGGTGGAAGAACTTTCGCCACGAAGATCTACGCGGATCATAGTTTAAATCCATTTGAGGATTCGAAAAGATATGTGTTCGCGGTTACGCGAGATAGTCTTTTTATTTCAAAAAAAATAAGCGAAACGGTGAGCGTATTTGACACTGACCGCTACCCGCTCATTCCTGACTCTACTGGTAAGCGCATCGAGTTTGATGCAAAGATGCCGAGTAATCTTCGCACACCCTCCGGCCAGGATCGAATTACCTGCGATGCATCGATCAAACCGACGAACCCGGATGCACCGTTGCTACCGCAGTGAAGCACACCGATCATCACCCTTCATCGAGCACATCAACATGAAAAGTCCAATATGCGTCGGCGACGCAACGACACACGGCGGTGTCGTCAAAACCGCATCGTCAACGTTTGACCTGGATGGCCGCAAGGTGGCGCTGCTGCATGACATCGTCTCGTGTCCGGAGCACGGCGACAATCCGATCATGGAGTGTGCAGAGGGCTACAGCGAAGGCGGCCGAAAATGGGCTGTACACCTGTGTCGTACGCGGTGTGGCAGCCAGGTGATCGCCAGCAGCACCGGGATGAAAATCGCATGAGCAGAACGTGGACAATCCCGAACGTCGACGAGTATCCGAACCGAAAGCCGCCCTCGATCTGGTGGTGCGTGCTTGCCATCGTCGTCATCCAGATGGCGGGCATACTCATTGCGGCGCTCACGTGGGAGCAGGGCAAGCCGGTGATGTCGGAGGAGTTTTTCGCACGCGCGTTGCTGTTGCCGATGCTCGTGTCGGGAGTCATGTGCGGCGTGATCTATGTCGGCTACGAGGAGTGGATCGAACGGGCTGATTGGTGGAATTTCCTGTGTCGCAACGAGCGCGCCATGTGGCGGCAATGGGCGCAAGCGCACGTGGCGATCGTCGACAGCATCGCGTTGACGCCTGAGCTAGAGTTGGCTGAACGTCTGATGGGGCTGGAAGGTAGTGCGCCGATGAACCCGGACAAGATCCTTGCTTTGCCGGAAACAGCATGTTCGGCAGGGGAATCGCGGCTCGCACGGGTACTTGAACGACTGGCGGCTCCATTCGCAACCTGTCTTGCACGTCTTGCGCCGCGCCGGGGCGTCGAAGTGATCCTGCAATCCGCCGACGAGGACGATCTCAAGGAACTCCGGGCGGTATGGAGGCGGCTGAACCTTCCCGACCTCGTGCAATTCCGATGGGTGGCGTACGGTGCGACACAGACCAATATCGACACGTGGTTCGACCACGGTGGCACAACCGATTTTCGGCTGTTGCTGGCCTGTCAACTGCATACCGAGGGGGTAGAGCCGGTATGGTCGGAGGCCGCAGTGGGGATGCTGCTTGTGTCACCGCGCGTCGCCCGGGAAATCGGAGGAAAGTTCAGGCCTCAGGCGCGTTTGTTCCGCTCGATTGCGACGCCGTCCGATTCCGTGGTGGATGCGCTGGAAACGCTGCTGGCAGCGGAGCAGACGCCGCGCGCACGTATCCGGAATGTATGGTTGAGTGATTTGCCGCGCCAGAGTCGTCATGCAACGCTCGGTGCAATTGAGGCTTTGGAGCTGGGGTTCGCGGCGCACGATGTCGACCGCGCCATGGGTAAGCCGGGGCCGGTGAATGGACTATTGCTTCAGGCGCTCGCGGCTCGGATGGTGGCGCACGGCCAAGGTGCACAATTGGTGGCTTCGCCGAGCGCTCGACAGGTGCGGTTGAATCTCGTTGGTGTGCAGCGTGCGCCGGTGCCTCGCGTCGAGGCGGGCTATAGACGTCTGCTTAACTTGTCGTTCTCAGTGAGCGGGAGTTGCTGCCTGACCATGATCATGGTCGCACTGAATACCCTTGGCGCATCCAAATGGTGGTCATGGGCCTGTCTGGCCGGGTTCGTATTGCTATTTCTGATCCAGGTCGGCTGTTCATTCCTGAGGCGTTGGCTGTTGGAAGATGACTTTTTCCGGCAGCTACGACGCATCGGGGCGCGAACGTGAGACCACTCACTGCGTCGCCCGACATCGGGCGCGCGGCGATTGAACAAGATCCTCGTAATTCCTCCTTGACTCTCGCCGCTCGGTCGCTATCCTTCAATCCATAACCATAGGGTTATGGATTTGAACATGCAGAACGCACACGACCTGCTTTTCAGGACGCTAGCCGATCCCACCCGCCGCGCGCTCTTCGAGCGGCTGTGTGCGGACGGCGAGCTGACGGTTGCCGCGCTGACGGCCCATGCGGGCGTTTCGCAGCCGGCCGTGTCGAAGCATCTCGGCGTCCTGAAGCAGGCCGGGCTCGTGAGCGACCGTCACGAAGGCCGGCAGACGCACTACAGCGCGCAGCCGCAGGCGCTGGCCCCGTTGATCGACTGGACGAGCCAGATGGCCGGCTTCTGGCAGAACCGGTTCGATGCCCTCGAAGATCTTCTAAACAGGATGGACCAGTAATGAACCAGGCCACCACCGAAACGCGCTCCGTCGCCGTCGACCGGGAGCTGCCGCATCCGCCGGAGAAGATCTGGCGCGCGCTTACGCAACCGCACCTGATCGAGGCGTGGCTGATGAAGAGCGACTTCGAGCCCATCGCGGGCCGCGCCTTCAGCTTCCGCGCCGACTGGGGCTCGGTCGACTGCACGGTCCTGACGATCGAGCCGCCGCGCGCGTTGTCCTATACATGGGCCGCATATGGCCTCGAAAGCGTCGTCACGTGGACGCTCACGCCGACGCCGGCCGGCACGCATCTGCGGATGGAACAGGTCGGCTTCCGCACGGACCAGGAGCAGGCGTATCGCGGTGCGCAGCACGGCTGGGTCCGGTTCTTCGACTCGCTCGAACAGGTGCTGGCCGGCCCCGACGAAGGCACGGAGGCCCGCTCATGAGCACGACGGACCTCACGCCGTCGGAGCGTATCGACGCGCTGATCGCCGGCATCGCCGATTGGCGCGGCAAGACCTTCGCCGACCTGCGCCAGACGATCCTCGAGGCCCAAGCGGGCATCGTCGAGGAATGGAAATGGATGGGCAGCCCCGTGTGGTCGTGCGACGGGATGATTGCCGTGGCGAACGCGCACAAGGGCAAGGTAAAGCTGACCTTCATGCACGGCGCGCAACTGCCCGATCCCGACAAGCTGTTCAACGACGGCCTCGACGGCAATGCGCGGCGCGCGATCGACCTGTTCGAAGGCGACCGGCTCGACAAGCGGGCGCTGAAGAATCTCGTGCGCGCGGCGATCGAATACAACCGCACGCATCTGAAGAAGAATGCGCGGCGAGCGGGCGCAGGCACGAAGGCACGGGCCGACAAGGCGGCGTGATGCGTCGAACGACCGGCCGCGCCGCCTAGCGCGCACGAAAAAAAGCCCGACACGAGGTCGGGCATCCAAATCGGCCGCAACCGCCGCGAGGCGGCTGCGGCACCTGCAAAAGCAGGGCGCTTACGCTGCGAGCAGCGAGCGCAGCACGAACGGCAGGATACCGCCGTGCTTGTAGTAGTCGACTTCGATCGGCGTATCGATGCGCAGCAGTACCTGCACGCGCTGCGTTTCGCCGTTCTTGCGATTGATCACGAGCGTGACGTCCTGCTGCGGCTTGAAGTCGTCGCCGAGGCCTTCGATGTCATACGTTTCGTCGCCGGTGATGCCGAGCGACTGGATGCTGTCCGAGCCCTTGAACTGCAGCGGCAGCACGCCCATGCCGACCAGGTTCGAGCGGTGGATGCGCTCGAAGCTGCGTGCGATCACGGCCTTCACGCCGAGCAGTTGCGTGCCCTTCGCGGCCCAGTCGCGCGACGAGCCCGTGCCGTACTCTTCACCCGCGAACACGACCGTCGGCGTATCGGCGCCGACATACTGCATGGCCGCGTCGTAGATCGACTGCTGTTCGCCGCTCGGCTGGTGGATCGTCAGGCCGCCTTCGACGCGCGTGCCGTCTGCCTTCGCCGGGATCATCAGGTTCTTGATCCGGACGTTCGCGAACGTGCCGCGCATCATCACGTCGTGGTTGCCGCGGCGCGAGCCGTAGCTGTTGAAGTCGGCCTTCTGCACGCCGTTTTCCTTCAGCCACTTGCCTGCCGGCGAGTCTTCCTTGATCGAGCCCGCCGGGCTGATGTGGTCGGTCGTGACCGAATCGCCGAAGATGCCCAGTGCGCGCGCGCCCTTGACCGTCGGGATCGATGCAGCCGGTTCCATCGAGAAGTCGTTGCCGAAGAACGGCGGCTCGGCGATGTACGTCGACTTCGGCCAGTCGTAGACCTGGCCCGATTCGCCCTCGATCTTGCTCCAGAGGTCGCCCTTCTTGGTCAGCTTCGAGTAGTTGTCCTCGAACTTCTTCGGATCGAGCGCGAACTTGAGCAGCGCGTGGATTTCTTCGCTCGTCGGCCAGATGTCGCCGAGGTAGATGTCGCGGCCGCCCTTGCCCTTGCCGACCGGTTCGGTCATCAGGTCGCGCGTGATGTTGCCGGCGATCGCGTATGCGACGACCAGCGGCGGCGACGCGAGGAAGTTCGCGCGGATGTTCGGGTGGATACGCGCTTCGAAGTTACGGTTGCCCGACAGCACGGCTGCCGCGACGATGTCGTTCTTCGTGATCGCTTCGTTCAGCTCCGGCGTCAGGTCGCCCGCGTTGCCGATACAGGTCGTGCAGCCGTAGGCCGCGACTTCGAAGCCGAGCTTCGACAGGTAGGGCAGGAGGCCCGTTTTCGTCAGGTACTCGGTGACGATGCGCGATCCCGGTGCAAGCGAGGTCTTGATCTTCGGATCGACCGTGAGGCCGGCCTCGACCGCCTTCTTCGCGAGCAGGCCGGCGGCCAGCAGCACGCTCGGGTTCGACGTGTTCGTGCACGACGTGATCGCGGCGATCAGCACGTCGCCGTTCTTCACGTCGACGCCGTTGCTCGTCGTGTATTGCGTGCCGAGGTCTTCCGCCTTCTTCGCGAAGCCGTTGTCCGCGACCGGCTTCGAGAACAGGTCGGTGAACGTCGACTTGACGTTGCCGATCTCGATGCGGTCCTGCGGACGCTTCGGGCCGGCCAGCGACGGTGCGACCGTTGCGAGGTCGAGCGTCACCGTCTTCGTGTAGTCGATGTCGCCGGCCTTCGGGATGCCGAACAGCTTCTGCGCCTTGAAGTAGTTTTCGAACGCGGCGATTTCCGCCTTCGTGCGGCCCGTGCCTTCGAAGTAGTCGATCGTCTTTTCGTCGACCGGGAAGAAGCCCATCGTCGCGCCGTATTCCGGCGCCATGTTGCCGATCGTGGCGCGGTCCGGCAGCGACAGCGACTTCGTGCCTTCGCCGAAGAACTCGACGAACTTGCCGACGACCTTCTCCTTGCGCAGCATTTCGGTGATCGTCAGCACCAGGTCGGTGGCCGTCACGCCTTCGCGCAGCTTGCCCTTCAGCTCGACGCCGACGACGTCCGGCGTCAGGAAGTACACCGGCTGGCCGAGCATGCCGGCTTCCGCCTCGATACCGCCCACGCCCCAGCCGACCACGCCGATGCCGTTGATCATCGTCGTGTGGCTGTCGGTGCCGACGAGCGTATCCGGGTAGTACACGGTGTCGCCGCCGTCCGTCTTCTTGTGGACGCCACGCGCGAGGTATTCGAGGTTCACCTGGTGGACGATGCCGACGCCCGGCGGCACGACCTTGAACGTGTCGAATGCCTGCATGCCCCACTTCATGAACTGGTAGCGCTCGTTGTTGCGCTGGAATTCCAGTTTCATGTTCAGGTCGAGCGCGTCCTTCTGGCGGAAGTAGTCGATCTGGACCGAGTGGTCGACGACGAGATCGACCGGGACCAGCGGCTCGATCTTCTTCGGGTTCTTGCCCGTACGCTCGGCGACGCCGCGCATGGCCGCGATGTCGGCGAGCAGCGGCACGCCCGTGAAGTCCTGCAGCACGACACGCGACACCACGAACGGAATCTCGTCGACGCGCTTGTCGGTCGGCTTCCAGTTCGCGAGCTGCTGGATGTGCTCTTCGGTGATTTTCTTGCCGTCGTAGTTGCGCAGCACGGACTCGAGCACGATACGGATCGACACCGGCAGGCGTTCGATCTTCGTCTTCAGCTCCTTGCCGAGTTGCGGCAGCGAGTAGAACTTGCCTTTGCCGGAACCGCTGTCGAATTCCTTGAGGGTCTTGTGGAGATTGTGGGCCATGGTGATTTTCCTGGGTTTAAGGCTAGGAAACAACGTGTCCTGTAGATGACCAGGGGGCTGTTTGCGGATGAAACGGACATGCGTTGCCCCGAGAAAGGCCGCTCGCAAGGACTGCGACGCCGCGAGCGGCCTTTCTCGGGGCAACCCCAAATTTAAAATTTATTCCACGGGAATGCCCCAAATCGGCCGCATGACGGCGTCGTTCGTCGCTTGTTTGGCACGGCCAAACGGCGCTCCTCACTTCTTGTCCTGCGACCGATTTGGGGCATTCGCATGTCCGTTTCATCCGCAAACAGCCCCCTATATCACATACAGATCGACGTACTGATCGACCGGCATCGCTTCGAGCTTTGCCTGGTCCAGCGACACGTCGAGAATCGCTTGTTGCTGCTTTGCCGGGAAGCGGCGGGCAAGGTTGGTCCTGAACTTCTCGACCAGGAGCGGGATGCCTTCGGCCCGGCGCCTCTGGTGGCCGAGCGGGTATTCGACCGCCACCTCGGCAAGCGTCGACCCGTCCGTGAACTCGATCGTCAGTGCATTCGCGATCGAGCGCTTGTCCGGGTCGTGGTAATCCTTCGTGAACTGCGGATCCTCGACGCACACGGTTTTCGCGCGCAGCGCGTCGATGCGCGGGTCCGCCGCGGCCGCATCCTCGTAGTCGGCCGCGGTCAGCCGGCCGAACAGCAGCGGCACGGCGACCATGTACTGGATGCAGTGGTCGCGGTCGGCCGGATTGGCGAGCGGGCCCTGCTTGTCGATGATGCGGATCGCGGCCGCGTGCGTGCGGATCGTGATCCGGCCGATGTCGTCGGTCGTGCGGCCCGCGGCGGCGAGCTGCGCGTGCAGCTGCAGCGCGGCCTCGGCAGCCGTCTGCGCATGGAATTCGGCGGGAAACGCGATCTTGAACAGCACGTTTTCCATCACGTACGTGCCGTACGGGCGCTGGAAGCGGAACGGCTGCCCGTTGAACAGCACGTCGTAGAAGCCCCAGGTCTTGGCGGTGAGCGCCGACGGGTAGCCCATTTCACCCGTTTTCGCGATCAGCGCGAGGCGCACCGCGCGGGAGGTGGCGTCGCCGGCCGCCCATGATTTGCGCGAGCCCGTATTCGGTGCGTGGCGGTAGGTGCGCAGCGCCTGGCCGTCGACGAATGCGTTGGACACCGCGTTGATCAGCTCGTCGCGCGTGAGCCCGAGCAGCCGGCCGACGACGGCCGTCGATGCGACCTTCACGAGCAGCACGTGGTCGAGCCCGACCGCATTGAACGAATTCTCGAGGGCGAGGCAGCCCTGGATCTCGTGGGCCTGGATCATCGCGACCAGCACGTCGCGCATGGAAAGCGGCTTCCTGCCGGCCGCGACGGCCGTGCGGGAGAGCCAGTCGGCCGTCGCCAGGATCCCGCCGAGATTGTCGGACGGATGACCCCATTCGGCGGCGAGCCAGGTGTCGTTGAAGTCCAGCCAGCGGATCATCGCGCCGATGCCGAACGCGGCCTGGACGGGATCGAGCTGGAAGGACGTGCCGGGCACCTTCGCGCCGTTCGGCACGATCGTGCCGGGCACGACGGGACCGAGCAGCTTGGTGCAGGCAGGGTAGGACAGCGCCTCGAGTCCGCATCCGAGCGTGTCGATCAGGCAATGACGCGCCGTCTCCAGCGCGAGCGCGCTGTCGATGCCGGTATTCAGCACGTAGTCGACGATATCGACGAGTACCGTATCCGGAGCAGGGCGGACGTTGGAGACCGGGGCGGACATCGAGGGGCCGATGGAAACGCGCTTAGTTCGTTGCCGGCTTCAGCTCGTTCGACTGCGTCGGTGCCGGCGTGCCTTGCGCCATTTCCGGCGTCACGCATTCGTCCGCGAGGCGCTCGCCGCCGTTTGCGTCGGAGAACAGCATCGCCTTGGTCGGGATCACGACCAGCTTGAAGCCTGCTGCCGGATCGTAGAACGTGTCGGCGCCCGTCGTCGTGGCCTGACGCGGCAGCTTGTAGTTCTTCTTCGCCCAGTGAACCGTGACGACCTGGTCACGCTTCATGTCACCGGCGAGGTCGAATGACAGACCTTCCTTGCAGGACCACTTGACCGAGCCGTCCGGCACCGTGTCAACCTTGGCTGCGGCACGTGCCTGTGCCTTCTTGCTGCGCGGGATGATGCGCTTGGCCGGCGCCGGGCGCTTGGCCGTTGCCTTCTTCGCGGTCGTCGTGGTCGTACCCTGGGCAAACGCGCTCGGAGCCGACACCAGCATCGTGGCGGACAAGGCGCCGATGGCGGTAGCGATCAGGAGTTTCTTCATGGAGTCAGAACCTTTCGATAATCAGTTGACAAGGGCCGGCAATCGCAACTGCCGGCCGGTTTGAAACTGCACGCGCCCCGAAAGCGCGCAGCGGCCGCTATTTTCACCTATTTGGCCGCGTACATATCAGGTTTTCGGGCTCCGTTACGTTTTTTGTCGTTTCGCAAACCTCTATCCGGTTTGCGCGTCGTCGAATGCATGAAACTCGTGTATCGGCCGGCGGCGCGCGCTTACGGCGCGCGGCCCGCGGCGGCCGGGCCGAACAGCGGCGCGGCCTCGGCCGGAACGGGTTGGCCGGTGGCCCGCGCGCGGCGCAGCACCGACCAGTAATACCGGTAACTCGCGCGATCGTGCAGCGTATCACCGTGGCGCGTCGGGCCCCAGTCGGCGGCCTGCGCGGCCAGCAGGATCTCGGCGGCCAGCGCGACCTCGTCGGTGCGCGGCGCGAATGCGTCGACGATCGGGCGGATCTGCGCGGGGTGGATGCTCCACATCCGCGTGAACGCGAATTCGTCGCGCGCGCGGCGCGCATCGCCGGCGACGATACCCATGTCGCGCACCTCGGTCGTCACGTTGTGCGACGGCGTCTTGCCGTGCGCATGGCAGGCCGCGGCGATTTCCAGCTTCGCGCGGCGCACGAGCGGGTGCTCGAACTGGCCCGGCGAGCGCATCGCGGAATCGGGAATCGCGCCATGGTGCGCGGAGACGAAATCCATCAGCCCGAAGCTCAGCGTGCCGACCGTCGGCAGCGCGGCGAGGGCGCCCGCCTGGGCGAGCGCGCCGTGCGTCTCGACCAGCACGTCGACCGGGATCGGCTGCGCGATGCCGAGTTCGCGGCGCATGCCTTCGATGAACGCGGTCATTTCGGCGGCGTCGGCGGCACTCGCGATCTTCGGGAGCGTGATGTAGGCGGGGGCGCGCGCCGCGCGCAGCACGATGCGCACGTCGTCGCGCCAGTGCGGGTGGGAGAAGTCGTGGATACGGACGCCGACGCGGCCGAAGCGGTTCTCGTCGCTGCCGAGCAGTTCGGCGACGAGTGCCGCGTGCGCGGCTTCCTGGCCGACGGCCGCGCCGTCTTCGCAGTCGAGCGTGATGTCGAATACGGGACCCGTTTCGGCCTGCAGCGCAAGCGACTTGCGCATCAGCTTTTCGCTGCCCGCGTAGTGATCGCAGCAGGGCAGGATCGCGGGCGGGGACGCCCCGTCGTACAGCACTTGTGCAGGAGTGAGCGCGGCCATCTCGTCTACGTCAGGGAAGCAGGTCAACGTGGAGAAAATCGGATTCGGGCGCGTTCTGGGCCGGTGCGCGGCGGGCGCGGGGCGGCAAAACGTGCGCGGATCGGATCGGTCGGCCGGGCCGGCGGCATGCCGGCCCGGGCCGCAACCGGGCTGCCCGAGGGCCGCCCGGCAAGATGCGTGATGCTTAGTTCTTCAGCAGGTGGGCGACGCCATCGCGCTCTTCGAGCAGCTCGGCCAGCGTGCCGTCCATCTTCTCGCGCGAGAACGCGTCGATTTCCAGGCCTTCGATGCGCTTGTACTCGCCGTTTTCGCAAACGACCGGCACGCCGTAGATGATGTCTTCGGGGATGCCGTACGAGCCGTCCGACGGGATGCCCATCGTGACCCACTTGCCGTTCGTGCCGAGGACCCAGTCACGCACGTGGTCGATCGCCGCGTTGGCTGCCGACGCTGCCGACGACAGGCCGCGCGCTTCGATGATCGCCGCGCCGCGCTTGCCGACGGTCGGGATGAACGTGTCGCGGTTCCACACGTCGTCGTTGATCAGCTTCAGCAGCGATTCGCCTTCGGCGGTCGCGAAACGGAAGTCGGGGTACATCGTCGGCGAGTGGTTGCCCCACACGGCGAGCTTCTCGATCGATGCGACCGGCTTGCCCGACTTCGCTGCGAGCTGCGACAGCGCGCGGTTGTGGTCGAGGCGCAGCATGGCCGTGAAGTTCTTCTTCGGCAGGTCCGGTGCCGACTTCATCGCGATGTACGCGTTCGTGTTCGCCGGGTTGCCGACGACCAGCACCTTCACGTCGCGGCTCGCGACTTCGTTCAGCGCAGCGCCCTGAACCGTGAAGATTTCGGCGTTTGCCGACAGCAGGTCCTTGCGCTCCATGCCCTTCGAGCGCGGACGTGCGCCGACCAGCAGTGCGACGTCGGCGTCCTTGAATGCAACCTTCGGATCGTCGGTGATCACGACGCCCGCGAGCAGCGGGAACGCGCAATCGTCGAGTTCCATCACGACGCCCTTGACGGCGCCTTGGGCTTGCGGGAGGTCGAGCAGTTGCAGGATGACCGGCTGGTCCTTGCCGAGCAGGTCGCCGTTCGCGATGCGGAACAGCAGGGAGTAAGCGATTTGACCTGCGGCGCCGGTGACGGCAACGCGCTTTGCGGGCTTAGCCATTGAAAATCTCCAGGACGGGTGAAGCGTTGGACGCTAGCGAAAACGCCATTCTATGCGCGTTGTGCGTAGCGTTGCATTGAAGCAGGGCGGAGGACTCGCGATGGCAGACGCGGTGAACCTGGAGACGGCCGTGGCACGTAGCCGGGGACGCGCTGTTGCACCCGCGAACCCTTGCTCGACCCGGAGTGTAGGAGCCGTCACGCGCAAAGTCAAACGGTATCATATGTCTTATATAAGACAGATGTTTTGCGGAATTTGAGTGGACGAAAAAGTGCGGTTTGTGATGAAATGCGCGCCATGACATCGAACCAGGCGAATACCGCGAATCAGAACGGCGCAGGCAGCCCAGGGCAGCCGGGCGCGAGCGATCCCGCACCTTCGCCTGCGGCGCCGCCGTCGCCGACGTTCAGCCCGTTATACCAGCAGATTAAGTCATTGATCACGCAAAGTCTCGAATCCGGTGAATGGAAGCCGGGCGAGATCATCCCGAGCGAGGTGGAGCTCGCAGCCCGCTACAAGGTGAGCCAGGGCACCGTCCGCAAGGCGATCGACGAACTGGCCGCCGAAAACCTCGTGGTCCGGCGGCAGGGCAAGGGCACTTTTGTTGCGACGCACAATGAGGATCGCGCGCAGTTCCGTTTCCTGCGCCTGCTGGCCGACGACGGTGCCGAGCATCCGCATGTGAGCCGCCTGCTCGAATGCCGGCGCCTGCGCGCGCCGGCCGAGATCGCGCGGCAGCTCGACCTGAAGCCGGCCGATCCCGTCGTGCAGGTGCGCCGCCTGCTGGAGTTCGAGAACGAAGTGACGGTGCTCGACGAGATCTGGCTGCCGGGAGCGATGTTCCGGGGGCTCACGTTCGAGCGGCTGAGCGAGTACAAGGGGCCGCTCTACGCGATGTTCGAGACGGAGTTCGGCACGCGGATGATCCGCGCGACGGAGAAGATCCGCGCGGTCGGGGCGGAGCCGGCGGTGGCCGACCTGCTGCACGTGCCGGCGGGTTTCCCGTTGCTGTCGGTCGAGCGCGTGTCCTATACATACGGAGACCGGCCGGTGGAAGTGCGTCGCGGCTGGTATGTCACAACCGGGTACTACTATCAGAATGACTTGAGTTGACGGTGTTTCGGCTCAAGCCGAGTGCGTTCGCGTTTCCCACGCTCGCGAAGCACGTTTCGGGCCGCCTTTGTTCTTGTTCGCGCAACTATCCAGAGCAGACTTTCGCTGCAGCGCGATATAAAAAGGCGCTAAAATCGCGGATTAGTGTGACAACATAGTAGGGGTCTAGCATGACTGATGCAGTAAGAAAGCCGAGGCCGGAATACCGGAACATCGGATTCGGCGATATCACGATGAAATATCGCATGCCGCTGGCGGCGATATTGTCGATCCTCCATCGAGTCAGCGGCGCGCTGCTGTTCTTGTTCCTCCCGTTCCTGCTGTTCCTCTTCGATCAGAGCCTCACGTCCGAGCTCAGCTTCGAAGTCTTCAAGGCTTTCCTTTCCAACATCATCGTCAAGCTGATCGTCCTCGCATTGTCGTGGGCCTTCTTCCACCATTTCTGCGCCGGCATTCGCCACCTGCTGATGGACGTCAACCACGACGCCGTCACGAAGGAAGGCGGCAAGCGGACGGCAGTCGTCGTCTTTGTCGTCTCGATCGCCCTGACGATCGCCATGGCACTCAAACTGTTCGGAGCATTCTAAGAAAATGGCAGCCAACAACCGAATCGGCTCGAAGCGCCTCGTCGTCGGCGCACACTACGGCCTGCGCGACTGGCTTGCGCAGCGTATCACCGCCACGATCATGGCGGTCTACACGGTCATTCTGCTCGTCCTGTTCTTCGGCGCGCACGATTTCTCGTACGAAGGCTGGGCATCGATCTTCGCCGCTCAATGGATGAAGCTCGCAACCTTCGTGATGCTGCTTTCCCTCTTCTACCACGCATGGGTCGGCGTGCGCGACATCTGGATGGACTACGTGAAGCCCGTCGGTGTGCGCCTGCTGCTGCAATCGCTGACCATCGTCTGGCTGCTCGCATGTGCGGGCTACGCCGCGCAGATTCTCTGGAGAGTGTAAAGAATGGCTGCAATCAAAACTTCCCTCCCGCGTCGCAAGTTTGACGTCGTGATCGTCGGCGCGGGCGGCTCCGGCTTGCGCGCAGCGCTGCAACTGTCGCGTGCGGGCCTGTCGGTCGGCGCGCTGTCGAAGGTGTTCCCGACCCGCTCGCACACGGTGGCCGCGCAGGGCGGCATCGGCGCGTCGCTCGGCAACATGAGCGAAGACAACTGGCACTTCCACTTCTACGACACGATCAAGGGCTCCGACTGGCTCGGCGACCAGGACGCGATCGAATTCATGTGCCGTGAAGCGCCGAACGTCGTGTACGAACTCGAGCATTTCGGCATGCCGTTCGACCGTAACGCGGACGGCACGATCTACCAGCGCCCGTTCGGCGGCCACACCGCGAACTACGGCGAGAAGCCGGTCCAGCGCGCATGCGCGGCCGCCGACCGTACCGGTCACGCGCTGCTGCACACGCTGTACCAGCAGAACGTCGAAGCGAAGACGCAGTTCTTCGTCGAATGGATGGCGCTCGACCTGATCCGCGACGCGGAAGGCGACGTGCTCGGCGTGACGGCCCTCGAGATGGAGACGGGTGACGTCTACATCATGGAAGGCAAGACGACGCTGTTCGCGACGGGCGGCGCAGGCCGGATCTTCGCGGCATCGACCAACGCGTTCATCAACACCGGCGACGGCCTCGGCATGGCTGCGCGTTCGGGCATCGCGCTGCAGGACATGGAATTCTGGCAGTTCCACCCGACCGGCGTGGCCGGCGCGGGCGTGCTGATCACCGAAGGCGTGCGCGGCGAAGGCGGTATCCTGCGCAACGCGAACGGCGAGCGCTTCATGGAGCGCTATGCGCCGACGCTGAAGGATCTGGCGCCGCGTGACTTCGTGTCGCGTTCGATGGACCAGGAAATCAAGGAAGGCCGCGGCGTGGGTCCGAACAAGGACCACGTGCTGCTCGACCTGTCGCACATCGGCGCCGAGACGATCATGAAGCGTCTGCCGTCGATCCGCGAAATCGCACTGAAGTTCGCGAACGTCGACGCGATCAAGGAACCGATCCCGGTCGTCCCGACGATCCACTACCAGATGGGCGGCATCCCGACCAACATCCACGGCCAGGTCGTCGGCACGTCGCGCGGTCACAAGGATCCGGTCAACGGCTTCTACGCAGTGGGCGAATGCTCGTGCGTGTCCGTGCACGGCGCGAACCGCCTCGGCACGAACTCGCTGCTGGACCTCGTGGTGTTCGGCCGAGCAGCCGGCAACCACATCGTCGAGCACGTGAAGAACCAGAAGGAACACAAGCCGCTGCCGGCCGATGCAGGCGAATTCTCGCTGGCGCGCCTGGCGAAGCTCGACAAGTCGACCTCGGGTGAGTACACGCAGGACGTCGCGAACGACATCCGCGCGACGATGCAGAAGCACGCAGGCGTGTTCCGCACGTCGGCACTGCTGAAGGAAGGCGTCGAGCAGATGGCCGGCCTGGCGGCACGCGTGGAAAACATCCACCTGAAGGACAAGTCGAAGGTGTTCAACACCGCGCGCGTCGAAGCGCTCGAGCTGGAGAACCTGATCGAAGTTGCCCGCGCAACGATGGTGTCGGCGGAAGCGCGCAAGGAAAGCCGTGGCGCGCACGCTCACAGCGATTACGAACACCGCGACGACGAGAACTGGCTGCGCCACACGCTGTGGTACAGCGAAGGCGATCGCCTCGACTACAAGCCGGTTCAAATGAAGCCGCTGACGGTCGAATCCGTGCCGCCGAAGCCGCGCACGTTCTAAGCCGAGTCAAAGGAATCCGAAATGGCAAAACGCATTTTTGAAGTCTACCGCTACGATCCGGACAAGGACGCAGCGCCGCGCATGCAGACGTACGAGCTCGAGCTCCAGCACGAGCGCATGCTGCTCGACGCACTGGTGAAGCTGAAGGCAGTGGACGAGACGCTGTCGTTCCGCCGTTCGTGCCGTGAAGGCGTGTGCGGTTCGGACGCGATGAACATCAACGGCAAGAACGGTCTCGCGTGCCTGACGAACCTGAACGACCTGCCGCAGAAGATCGTGCTGCGTCCGCTGCCGGGCCTGCCCGTCGTGCGCGACCTGATCGTCGACATGACGCACTTCTTCAACCAGTACCACTCGATCAAGCCGTACCTGATCAACGACGCGCCGCCGCCGGAGAAGGAACGCCTCCAGTCGCCGGAAGAGCGCGACGAGCTCGACGGCGTGTACGAGTGCATTCTGTGCGCGAGCTGCTCGACGTCGTGCCCGAGCTTCTGGTGGAACCCGGACAAGTTCGTCGGCCCGGCCGGCCTGCTGCAGGCTTACCGCTTCATCGCGGACAGCCGCGACACGGCTACCGGCGAGCGTCTCGACAACCTGGAAGACCCGTACCGTCTGTTCCGTTGCCACACGATCATGAACTGCGTCGACGTTTGCCCGAAGGGCCTGAACCCGACGAAGGCGATCGGCAAGATCAAGGAACTGATGGTCCGTCGCGCAGTTTAAGGTCGAGATGAGCGATTCGCATCAATCCGACCCGCACCGTCGCGCGCGCCTCCGCTGGCGCGCGCGGCGGGGTCTGCTGGAAAACGACATCATCTTCGAGCGTTTCTTCGGCAGATACGAGCATGACCTCACCGATGCAGACGTAGGCGCGTTGTCGCGCCTGCTCGATCTGAGCGACAACGACCTGATGGACTTGCTCCTCGCGCGCAAGGAACCAGAAGGCGACCTAGACAGCCCGGACATTCACCGGCTGTTGGAGATGCTGCGCAACGTGTAACGCCAAGGTGTAACGCGCTGTGCCCGTTATCGAATCCCGTTTCTTTATTTCGATTGAGGATGTGCCATGACTCCGTCTGATGTTAAAGCCACGCTATCGTTCAGCGACAATTCGCCGAGCGTCGAAATGCCGATCTACAAGGGCACGATGGGCCCGGACGTAATCGACATCCGCAAGCTGTACGGCCAGACCGGCAAGTTCACGTACGACCCGGGTTTCATGTCGACGGCAGCTTGTAATTCGGCGATCACGTACATCGATGGCGACAAGGGCGAGCTGCTGTACCGCGGCTACCCGATCGACAACCTCGCGCAAAACGCCGACTTCCTCGAAAGCTGCTACCTGCTGCTGAAGGGTGAACTGCCGAACGCAGCGCAGAAGAAGGAATTCGTCGACACCGTCACGAAGCACACGATGGTGCACGAGCAGATGCACTTCTTCTTCCGTGGCTTCCGTCGCGACGCACACCCGATGGCGATCCTGGTCGCTGCAGTCGGCGCGCTGTCGGCGTTCTACCACGACTCGCTCGACATCAACGATCCGCGTCACCGCGAAGTGTCGGCGATCCGCATGATCGCGAAGCTGCCGACGCTCGTCGCGATGGCGTACAAGTACAGCATCGGCCAGCCGTTCGTGTATCCGAAGAACTCGCTGTCGTACAGCGCGAACTTCATGCACATGATGTTCTCGAACCCGTGCGAAGAGTACAAGGTCAACGACGTGCTCGTTCGCGCGCTCGACCGCATCCTGATCCTGCACGCCGACCACGAACAGAACGCATCGACGTCGACGGTCCGCCTGGCCGGCTCGTCGGGTGCGAACCCGTTCGCCTGTATCGCTGCCGGTATCGCGTGTCTGTGGGGCCCGGCGCACGGTGGGGCGAACGAAGCCGCGCTGAACATGCTCGAGCAGATCGGGTCGCCCGACAACATCCCCGAATTCATCAAGCAGGTGAAGGACAAGAATTCGGGCGTGAAGCTGATGGGCTTCGGCCACCGCGTGTACAAGAACTACGACCCGCGTGCGAAGCTGATGCGCGAGACGTGCTACGAAGTGCTGAACGAACTGGGCCTGCACGACGACCCGCTGTTCAAGCTCGCAATGCAGCTCGAGAAGATCGCGCTGGAAGACGAATACTTCGTGTCGCGCAAGCTGTACCCGAACGTCGACTTCTACTCGGGCATCGTCCAGCGCGCGCTGGGCATCCCGACGTCGATGTTCACGTGTATCTTCGCGATGGCACGTACGGTCGGCTGGATCGCACAGTGGAACGAAATGATCGGCGATCCGGAGCAGAAGATCGGCCGTCCGCGTCAGCTGTTCATCGGCGATACGCCGCGCGAAGCGAAGCCGCTCAACGCACGTTAAGTCGTGCGCGGCGCGAACGGCCGGCAGGCCGCTCGCGTCGGGCGATCGCAACGCCACGACACCCCGACGGGTCAACCCGTCGGGGTGTTTTTATTTGTGCGGTCGAGGTTCGCCCGGTCCGGCGCGGCGCTCCAGCGACGGCGGGCGTGTGTCGAGTGCGGGCGCGTCGTCATCCGGCGCGTGGCCGTGCTGCACGAAGAACTGCCGGTATGCGCCGGGCGTCATCCCGCGTGCGGCGAGGAACTGGCGGTTGAAGTTCGCGGCATTCGGAATGCCGCAGCGCGCGGCCACGGTCGCGATCGGCCAGTCGGTGCCGACGAGATGGCGGCACGCGTGCGCGAGCCGCAGCCGCTGCACGTAGCGGCCGACGCTTTCGCCGAGATGCCGGACGAACAGGCGCTGCAGCGTGCGTTCGGACATGTGCGCGGCGGCGGCGAGCGCGTCGATGCGCAGCGGTTCGTGGAAGTGCCGGTCGATCGCGTCGAGTACGCGGTCGAGGCGTTCGGCTTCGGGGGCGGCCGTGTCGGCGTGCGGCGTCATACCGTCGGCCCGGTCGTATGCGTGCGCGGTGGCGAGCGGTTCGCCGCCGGCTTCGGCGAGATCGGCGAGCGTGTCGAGTGCGGCCGCGAGCCGTGTGCGCGGCGACGGATCGAGCAACCGCGGCAGCCGTGCGCGCATCGCGCGGGCCGTGTCCGAGTCGAAGCGCAGGCCCGGTGCGGCACGCCGCAGCAGCGAGCGCAGCGGCGCGTATTCGGGGCAGCAGTCGGCCAGCCGCCGTACCCAGTCGCCGTCGAACCAGATGACGAGCGCGACTTCGGGTGCATCGCGATCGATGCGTGCATTCGACGACCAGGTGTGCGGCAGGTTGGGCGGCACGAGCACCAGGTCGTCGTCTGCATAGTGCGCGACGTGATCGCCGATGAAGCGCCGGCCGCGGCTGTTGAGCGTCAGCGTCAGTTCGTATTCGGGGTGGCGATGCCATTCGAACGGAATGCGGGCGAGCTGGCGGTGATAGACGCGGATCGAACAGCCGGGGGCGAACATCACATGCTCGTACTGCGGTTTCATGGCGGCCTCCGGGCGAGGGCGGGCATCGCGCCGTGGCATGATCGTGAGCGATCGTCACGACGGAGCAATGCCATGTTTTCACATGTTTGCGTGGGTGTGACCGACACTGCACGCGCCTACGATTTCTACGCGCCGCTGTTCGCGGAACTCGGGCTGCGCCTGAAATTCCGCGAGCCGGACGGCTGGTCGGGCTGGATGCCGGCGGCCGTCGACCGGCCGCTGTTCTTCTTTGGCCGGCCGCTCGACGGCCGCGCGCCCGAACCGGGTAATGGCCACACGATCGCGTTCGATGCGCCGACACGCGCGCACGTCGATCGCTGCCACGCGCTCGCGCTGCGCCATGGCGGCACCTGCGAAGGGCCGCCGGGCCTGCGGCCGGACTATCACCGCGACTACTACGGCGCCTATTTTCGCGACCCGGACGGCAACAAGCTCTGCGTGGTCTGCCATCGCCCGGCGTGACGCAAGGTTGTCTGGATTGTATCGATAGTTGGCCGGATAGTGGTGATCGCGGCCGCGTGCCGGCCGTACGCTGACAGCACATCACGACACCTGTCAGCGAGGAGACCACGATGCAACTGACGATTGGCGACCTGCCTGCCGCAATTCGCGACGCAAAAAGGGGGCTGCGCGCCGACCTGCCCGGTTATGCGGCCACGTTCCGCGAGCTGGAGGGCCACATCGCACGGCAGGTCGACGCGATCCGCCGCGCGCATGCGCATGGCCATGACGTGATTCCGGTGGTGCGGTTCGCGGACATCGCGGGCGGGACCGTCGAGCCGCACGCGGTTGCCGCGATCCGCACGCATGGCGCGGTCGTGATCCGTGGCGTATTCGATGCGCAGCAGGCGCGCGACTGGAACGACGAGATCGGCGCGTACCTAGACGCGAACCGCTTTGCCGACCGGCTGCACGCACGCGCCGAGGACCGCTATTTCGGCAACCTCGCATCGGGCAAGCCGCAGATCTACGGCGTCTACTGGTCGAAGCCGCAGGTGGCTGCGCGCCAGTCGCCGGCACTGACCCGGGCGCGCGTGTTCCTGAACTGCCTGTGGCGGCACGCGGACGGAGGGCGCACGCACTTCGATCCCGACCAGGTGCCGGCCTATGCGGACCGGATTCGTCGCCGCCCGCCCGGCTCGACGTCGCTCGGGCTGTCGCCGCATGTCGACGGCGGTTCCGTCGAACGCTGGCTCGGCGCGAATTTCCGCCAGGTCTACCGTCATGTGCTGGCCGGCCGCTGGCGCGAATACGACCCGTTCGATGCGGCGTTCCGTCCGGACGTCGAGGAGATTCCGTCGCCGGCCGTGTGTTCGATGTTCCGCACGTTCCAGGGCTGGACCGCGCTGACGCCGCAGGGGCCCGGCGACGGCACGCTGCAGTTGATCCCGGTCGCGAACGCGTTGGCCTATGTCGTGTTGCGCGCGCTGCAGGACGATGTCGCCGACGACGACCTGTGCGGCGCACGTCCGGGCCGGGCGCTGTCGATCCGGCCCGAATGGCACGCGCTGCTGCTCGACGCGCTCGTGCCGATTCCGCACATGGAGCCGGGCGACGCGGTGTTCTGGCACGGCGACGTCGTGCACGCGGTCGAGGATGCGCACCGCGGCAGCGGCGACAGCAACGTGATGTACATCGCGGCCGCGCCCGGTTGCGCGAAGAACGACGCGTACCTGCAGCGCCAGCGGGCTGCGTTCCTGCGCGGCGAGAGCCCGCCCGATTTCCCGGCCGATCACTTCGAGGTCGAATTCGACGGACGGGGCGAGGAGGGCGATCTCACGGCGCTCGGCCGTTCGCAGATGGGGTTCGGGCCAGCCGTGTAGCAGGCGCGCCGCCGCATGTGAAAGCGGCCGTTTGCCGGACGGTGAACGCCGTTTGCCGAATCCGCTGCGTGCCGCGCGCAATTCGACGCAATCGGCTGTCGGCGCGGCAGAAATCGACGCGAATTGCGCAATTTGGCTTCCGATAATGGTCCGGACACAACGCAGCTGCCCCGTGCACCGCACGGGCGTGGCGCTGACCATGGAGGAGTCGATGCAATTCACGCAAGCGATCGTTCGCCGTCCCGCGCCGTCCTGTGGCGCGGGCCTGACCACCGCCGAGCTCGGCGCGCCCGACTACGACAAGACGCTCACCCAATTCCACGCATACTGCGACGCGCTGCGCACGCTCGGCGTCGAGCTGACCGAACTGCCGCCGCTAGAGGCGTTCCCCGATTCGCACTTCGTCGAGGATGTCGCGGTCGTGACGCCGGAATTCGCGGTGATCACGCGCCCCGGCGCGCCCGCGCGGCGCGGCGAGACGGTGCACATCGAAGCGGCACTCGGCGCGCATCGCGACCTGCTGCCGATGCAGGAAGGTCGTCTCGACGGCGGCGACGTGATGCTGGTGGGCAAGCGCTTCACCATCGGCCTGACGGGCCGTACCGACGCCGAAGGCATCGCCGCGTTCGAATCGCTCGTGTCGCGCTACGGCTATTCGGTCGTGGCGGTGCCGGTGGGCGCCGGCCTGCATCTCAAGTCGGTCGTCAACGCGCTCGGCGACGACACGCTGCTCGTGACCGAGGCGCTGGCCGCGCATCCGGCCTTCGCCGACTATCGCCGGATCGCGATCTCGGCCGCCGACGAATACGCGGGCAACACGCTGCGCGTGAACGGTACGCTGATCACGCCGGCCGGCTACCCGCGCGTGCACGACGCGATCGCGCCGCTCGGGCTGCCGCTGCACGTGATCGACACGAGCGAGTTTCGCAAGATGGACGGCGGCCTGACCTGCCTGTCGCTGCGGTTCTAGCCGATTGGCGCGCGGCCGCTTCGGCCGGATAATGTGGCCCCGCGCGGAACAGGAGACGTTCCGCGCACCAGCCACGACCCGACCGGAGCGAACGCGGATGACCGACAAGAAGATGCAGCTCGACAAGATCGATCTCCGGATCCTCGACATCCTGCGCACCGACGGGCGGATTTCCTACCGGAAGCTGTCGGAACGCGTGAACCTCACGCCGCGGCCGTGCCAGGCGCGCGTGGAGCGGCTCGAGGCGCTCGGCGTGATCGAAGGGTACCGCGCGGTGATCCAGGTGCCGCGCGCGACCAAGCCGATCGTCGTGATCGCGCAGATCGTGCTGGCCGACCACGGGCGTTCGCAGGCGCCGTTCGAGGACGAAATGCGTGCGAATCCGGCCGTGCTCGACTGCTGGCTCGTCAGCGGCACGTTCGATTTTCTCGTGCGGCTCGCGTGCGAGGATCTCGACGAGTACCGGCGGATCGCGAACGTGTGGCTGGAAAGCCCGCGGTTCCGGATCGAGAAGATCGTGACGACGGCCGAACTGCAGGCGATCAAGCGCAGCGTCGTGTGATGCGGCCGGTCGGGAAGGGCCGGTTTCGACGCGAATGACCGGGCCAGACGATTTGCATTCCGAATCAAATCGTCCGGCGCGGATCCAATCAGGGTGAACACTATGGATGCTTTGCAAGCGGCAGCGGAGATGGCTGCGCCGTCCGGAACGACGCTGAAGCGTCATCTGCAGGGCCGCCACGTCGCGATGATCGCGATCGGCGGCTCGATCGGCACGGGGCTGTTCGTCGCGTCGGGAGCGTCGGTCGCGCAGGCGGGGCCGGGCGGCGCGATCGCCGCGTATATCGCGATCGGGCTGATGGTGTACTTCGTCGTCACGGGCCTCGGCGAGATGGCCGCGCTGATGCCGGTGTCGGGCTCGTTTGCGATCTACGGCGAAAAGTACGTCGACGAAGGCTTTGGCGTCGCGCTCGGCTGGACCTACTGGTACAGCTGGGCCGTGACGATCGCGATCGAACTGGTCGCCGCGCAGATCGTGATGCGCTATTGGTTCCCGACCGTGCCCGGCATCGGGTGGGGCGCGGGTTTCCTCGTGCTGATCTTCCTGCTGAACACGCTGTCGGTGCGCGGCTTTGGCGAATCGGAATACTGGTTCTCGCTGATCAAGGTCGTCACCGTGGTCGCGTTCATCGCGGCCGGGCTGCTGATCGCGGCCGGCCTGATCGGGAGCGGGCATCCGGTCGGCTTGCGCAACTTCACGACGGGCGACGCGCCGTTCGTCGGCGGCGTGCACGCGATGATGAGCGTCGCGCTGATCGCGGGTTTCTCGTTTCTCGGCACCGAGCTGGTCGGGATCACGGCCGGCGAATCGGAGAACCCGCGCAAGACGATCCCACGCGCGGTGAAGCAGATCTTCTGGCGGATCATGCTGTTCTACGTGTTCGCGATCTTCGTGATCGGCCTGCTGGTGCCGTACACGGATCCGAACCTGCTGAAGAGCGACGTGACCGACATCGGCGTGAGCCCGTTCACGCTGGTGTTCAGCCACGCGGGCTTCCGGCTCGCGGCCGGTGCGATGAATCTCGTGATCCTGACGGCCGTGCTGTCGGCCGGCAATTCCGGCACCTACGCGGCCACGCGGATGCTGTACAACCTCGCGGCGGAAGGGCGCGCGCCGGCGATGTTCGCGACGCTGTCGCCGGGCGGCGTGCCGCGCAATGCGCTGTACGCGACGATGGCCGTCGGCGGGCTGTGCTTCCTCACGTCGCTTGCCAACAACCAGAGCATCTATCTGTGGCTGCTGAATACGGTCGGCATCACGGGCTTCATCGCGTGGCTCGGCATCGCGGTCTGCCATTACCGGTTCCGCAAGGGCTTTCTGAAGCAGGGCTACCGGCTCGATCAACTGCCGTACCGCGCGAAATGGTTTCCGTTCGGGCCGCTGTTCGCGATCGCGATCGCGATCTGCATCGTGATCTCGCTCGGGCAGGATTACCAGGCGTTCTTCGCGGCCCGCATCGACTGGATGGAAGTGCTGTCGATCTATGTATGGATTCCGCTGTTCGTCGCGATCTGGTGGGCGTATCGCCGTGCGCGCAAGAGCCGGCTCGTGCGTTACGAGGAGATGGACATCGGTCCGTGGCTGACGCGTTCGGTCGAGACCGTCGATGCGACGGTCTCGCAGCACGGGCAGCCGCACTGACTGCCCGGCACTGAAAGCGCGGTAACGGGAGCCGGTCGTTTCGTACGACCGGCTCCGTCGCGGCGGCCTGCGCGCGGCGACGCACGCAAACCGCGCTCAGTGCACCTGCTGCAACTGCGCTTTCATGAAATCCACCCACGCGCGCACTTTCTGCGGCACGTGCCGCGTCGCGACGTACAGCGCGTAGATGCTCTGCTGCGGAAACCGGTAGGCGGGCAGCGCATCGACCAGTGCACCGCTTTCGAGGTCGTCGCGCACGAGCCATTCGGGCAGCAGCGCGACGCCGCTGCCCTGGCGCGCGAGTTCACTCAACACCGATGCGTTGTCGACGACGACGCGAGGCTTCGTCGCCGGCCGGAACACATGGTCGTTGCCCGCGCGATCGGTGAGCGTCCATTCTGCGATCCGCTCGAGGCGGCTGTGGCCGAGTTGAGGGAGCCGGGCCAGTTCGCCGGGCGACGCCGGCTGCGGGAGCCCGGCCTTCGCAGGCAGGTCGGGCGCCATCACGGCGAGCACGTCGTAGGTGGCGAGGCAGGCGCCGCGATAGGGCAGGTCGCGAAAGTGCTCGTGGCGTCCGAGCCGGATCGCGACGTCGAAGCGGTCGCGCACGAGATCGGCCTGGGACGTATGCGTTTCGAGCCGTACGCGCAACGCGGGATGCTGCACGGTGAACGCATGCAGCATCGGTGCGAGGACGCGCGCCGCGTACTCGACCGTCGACGTTACGCGCAGGATGCCCTGCATCCCGCCGTGTTCTCCGCGTACTTCGTCGATCGCGCCTTCGGCTTCGTCGAGTACGCGCAGGCAGCGCTGGTAGAAGCGCTCGCCGGCGTCGGTCGGCTCGACACGCCGGGTCGTCCGCGTGAGCAGCGTGACGCCGAGCTCGGTTTCGAGTTGCTTCACGTTGAAACTGACGGCCGCCCGCGCCTGGTTCAGCGCGGTTGCGGCGGCCGTGAACGAACCGGCCTCGACCACGGCACGGAATACGGCGAAACGATCGAGGCTCACCATGGTGGGGGCGTGGGTCCTGTCAATGCGTTGGATCGCTCGAAGGGTACCCGAATGTGAGACTGCGTGCGGCGTGCAGTGCGTTGCCGCGTGATCCGATTGTCAAAAAATTTCGACGGAACTCGTCGAATCCGCCCGCTTACCGATGCGGCTGCCGGCTTCTACACTGCGGCGTTTCGTGACGTTCCCGCCGCCATGCCAGACCGTTCCAGAATCGCCGCCGTCTACCTGCTCGGTTTCGCGATCGATCTCGCGAACATGTTCATGCTGAACGCCGCGTATCCGGCGCTGCAGCGCGAACTGCACGCGTCGGTCGCGCAGCTAGCGTGGGTCGGCAACACGTACGTGCTCGGCCTGACCGTCGTGATTCCGTTCGGCACGTGGCTCGCGCGCCGCTGCGGCGAGCGGCGCGTGTTCGCCGCATCGCTGCTGCTGTTCGGGTTCGGCAGCGCCGGCGTCGGCGCGTCGTCGTCGATCGAAGCGCTGCTCGCGTGGCGGCTGGTCCAGGGGCTCGGCGGCGGGCTGTTGATTCCGGTCGGGCAGACGCTGGCCTATCGCGCGTATCCGCCGCAGGCGCGGGCGCGGCTCACGTCGGTCGTGATGATGGTCGCGCTGATCGTGCCCGCGTTGTCGCCTGCGGTCGGCGGTGCCATCGTCGATCGCGGGTCGTGGCGCGCGATCTTCTTCGCAATGCTGCCTATCGCGGCTGCGACCTGCGCGCTCGCGTTCGCGTGGCTGCCGCGCGATGGCGCGCGCGGCCGGCCGCCGCGGCTCGACTGGCCGGGGCTCGGCCTGAGTGCGTTGACGCTCGTCGCGTTGCTGCTCGGGCTGACCGCCGCGGGGCAGCCCGGCGGCGCGGCATTCCCGCTCGCGATGCTGGCGGTCGCCGTCGCGGCAGGCGCCGGCTATGCGGCGCATGCGCGTCGGGCCAGGTCGCCGGTGGTCGACCTGCGCCTGCTCGCACAGCCGTTGCTGCGGATTGGCGTGGTGGTCTATCTGTGCGTGCCGGGTATCTTCACGGGCGTCAACCTCGTCGCGTCGCTCTATCTGCAGAACGCGCTCGGATTGAGCGCCGCGCATGCGGGCGCGCTGATGCTGCCGTGGGCGATTGCGGCGTTCTTCGCGATCGCGACCACGCGCCGCTGCTTTTCGCGCCACGGCGCGAAGCCGTTGTTCGCGTGCGGCATCGCGATCGATTGCGCCGGCATTGCACTGCTCGCAACGCCGTGGGCCGGCGTCGAAGCCGTGCGCATCGCAGCGTTCGCGGCGATGGGGTTCGGTGCGAGCCTGTGTACGAGCACGTCCCAAAGCGCGGCGTTCGTCGATGTACCGGCCGACCGGATGGGCGATGCGAGCGCGCTGTGGAACATCAACCGCCAGTTGAGCTTTTGCGTTGGCGTGGCCGTGCTCGGCAGCGCGCTCAATGCGTTGCTGGCGTTCGACGCAGGCGGCCCGTCGCTCGCACCGTATCGCTGGTGCTTCGGGCTGGCGGTCGTGCTGACGTTGCTGCCGCTCGGCCTGATCGCACGGCTTCCCGCACACCGTGCGCCGGACGCGCAACCCGCTTCATCCCATTCCTGAGAACCTGAGAGCCTGATGAATTTGCCGAATCCGTATTTCAAGGAAGTCGTCGACACCGTTGCCGACATCGAGTGCTGGTTGTCCGGCCGTGCCGCCCGCGAGCGGCTCGCGACGCTGATGGCGCGTTTCTCGCCGGGATTTTCGATGATCACGATGTCGGGCACGGTGCTCGATTACGCGGGCGTCGACGCGCTGTTTTCACACGGGCGCGGCGCGCGTCCCGGGCTGGTGATCGACATCGACGAGTTGCGTGGGCTGGCCGTGTGGTCCGATGGCGCGACGATCGGCTATCGCGAGACGCAGACCGACGCGCAAGGGCGGCGCACGGTGCGGCGCTCGACGGTCGTGTTCCGGCGCGAGGCGGATGGGCCGATCGTGTGGCGCCATCTGCACGAGACACCGGTCGTCGCGTGAGCGGGGGGCATCCGCCGCCGTGCAAGATGGGGCGCGGATGCCGTGCCGGCGTTACTTGTCCAGCTCCGGATAGTGCCGGAAGATGCCCATGTCGTTGAACGGGATGCGGCGTTCCGACTCGAGATAGTGTGCCACCGGCGGATGCTGTGCGACGCGGTCGTGCAGCGCGACCAGCGCCGGGATCTTCCGCTCCGCACGCTTCATTGCTTTCGGAAATGCGTAGCGCAGGCCCTCGATCAACTGGAACATCGACAGGTCCGCATAGCTGAGTGCGCTGCCGGCGAGGTAGCCGCTCTTGTGCGGATTCTGGTCGAGCACGCGCTCGAAGTAACCGAGGAATTTCGGCAGCCGGTTTTCCAGGAAATCGGCTGCGCGTTCGGCGGCTTCCGCCTGCTGGTCCTCGTAGTAGAGGCCGCTTGCGATCGGATGATGCGTGTCGTGGATCTCGGTGACGAAATCGGCGACGGTCAACTGGAGCTGGTGCACCCACAGCCGGCCGGCTTCGTCGCCGGGTGCGAGCCCCAGCCGCGCGCCGAGAAATAGCAGGATGTTCGCGGTCTGCCCGACTACCAGGTCGCCGGCTTTCAGGAACGGCGGCGCGAACGGCACGCATTCCGCCTTCGTGCTGTCCATCATGCGCATCATCGCCGGTACGCCCATGCCGCGTCCCGATTCGCGCGCGACGTCGACGTAGTCGGCCTCGGCCGCTTCGAGCGCGAGCCGCACATACTCGCCTCGGCCCTGGATCTCGGGCCAGTAATACAGTTCGTATCGCATGCTGTTTTCCCGTTCGTTGAACCGGCTGCCACCGGCATCGTGACGACCGGGCGGCCGCGCGTCGCGCGCCACCCGCTGCGAATAGACAGTCTAGGCGATCGCGGGAAAAGTGCCGCGCGCGTCGTGCGCTACGCGTGGCGCTCGCCGCCTTCGGGACCGTAGAAAAACACCCAGGTCGAGAAGTCGCCGGAGAAGCCGACGAAGCGGTGCTCGGCGTGTGCCGGGACGAACAGCACGTCGCCGGCCGCGACCTCGCATTCGCGTCCGTCGACGACGAAGCGCGACGTGCCGGTGGCGATCGCGTAGACCTCGTCGCGCGTATGCGGCTTCTGCTTGTCCTCGATGCGCGGCCGGTACAGCTCGACGTCGAGCGTGCCGTGGCGAAACAGCGTCGTGAACAGCGCGCCTTCTTCGTCGAGGCGTGCGAGCGATTCGTTCAGGCCGAGCTTCATGGCGGGGGCTCCGGATCCGGATCGTGGGGCTGGGAATGCGCGTTGCGCCATCGTATCTCGAAATAAGCGGCGCGGCGTTCAGCGCGCGACGACGCACGCGGATCACGTCGCTCGCCACCGATGCAACAGCGGCTGCACACGCGCGCCATGGATGAAACGCATGTGCCCATCGATGCAACGGCGAGATGTTCGCCCGTATTCGATCGACAGGTTCACCGCGATTTAATAAACACCCACTACGATCCCGCATCGTCGATCGACCGATGCGCGGCGATTCGATTGAAGCGTCGACGGTGCCATCCATCGCCCAATCGCGCGACGCGTCCGGTCGTCATTTCCCGTGAACCCGCGATTTGCAACGCCGTGGCCGGCTGCCGGTGTTGCTCGCATCATTTCGTATTTCTCATGAATCTGAACTCGTCGGCTTCCTTACGCAGAAAATTCCTGGCTGCCGCGCCCGCGGTTGCCGTGGCGCCGCTGCTGAGCGCATGCGGTGGCGACGACGTCACGACGGCACCCGTCACCGATGCGGCGCTGGCCGCGCAGATGTCCGCGAAGCTCAATGCGCAGCTCGGCGACGCGGCGACGGTCAACGCGATCGTGCCGGCGCTGACCGATGTCGGCTTCACGTGGGACCTGCCGACGGTGCCGGCCGCGCAGATCGGCGCGATCGTCGCGTACAGCTTCGGCAATCGCCCGAACGCGGCAAGCGGCAACACGTCGAGCACCGGCGGCAACCAGTCCGCGCTGCCCGACCCGGGGCCCGTCAACGAAGCGCTCGCGGATGCCGTGTACCGCATTCGCCAGTTGAAACCGGTCAAGGTCTACGCGCAGTGGGAGATCGCGCGCTTTCTCGTGTCGAAGTACGGAATGGGCGCCGACGTGCTGTCGTCGGTCGAGCCGGTGATCGCAAGCGACGGCTCGATCGTGTACCTGAGCACGGCCGGCGTCGCGGCCGTGGCCGTGTCGCGCGCGGGCGGCGCGGCCGCGATGGGCGCCGTCGCAGTGGTCGGCCATCGCGACCATGCGAAGCGCTGCATCCAGACTTCTCAGCAGGCGGGCATGAAGGCCGCCGCGGTCGCCGAGGTGCCGCTCCCGACGATGTACGACACGCAGTCGGGCCAGCCGTGGACGCGCAACCGCGGCCTCTATCTCGTGCACGACATGTATGCGCAGATGCTTGGCCGCGCGGTGACCGCGACGATGCAGGCGTTCCCGAAGGGCTGATGCCTTCCGCTACCACTCGACTTCCATGACCATGACGACCCGCCGCCATTTCCTCGCTTCCACTTCGTTGCTCGCCGCCTCGTGTGCGTCCGTTGCGCCGGCTTTCGCGAGCGATGCCCCCGTTTCCGATGCGGAATTGCAGCGCCAGATGCTCGGCAAGCTGACGAACGAACTGAACGACCGCGCGACCGCCACCGACGAAACCGGCTACCTGTTCGACACGTTTTTCTCGTGGACGCCGCCGACTGTCGCCGCCACAGCCATCAACACGATTGCCGCGTTCGGCTTTGGCAGTCGCGCAGGGGCGTCGGGTGCTGCGCCCGTGCCTGGCCCCGTGAACGAGGCGATTGCCGACGCCGTGTTCCAGCTTCGGCAGAAGATCGCGGCCCCGATCTTCGCGCAGCAGGAAGTCGCGAGCGTGCTCGCGTCGAAATACGGACTGACGGCCGGCGTGACGTCGATCGCGACTCCGGCCCTGGCTGCCGGCAGCCCGATACCGACGCCCGACGGCGTGGTTGCCGCGATCGTCAAGCAGGCCGGCTCGGCCGCGGCGCCAGGGAAGGTCGGCGTCGTCACGCACTCGGATCAGGCGTCGATCGCCGTGCGCGTGTCGACAGCGGCAGGGATGCAGGCCGCCGTGCCGGCCGGCCTCACGCTGCCGTCGCTCTACGACACGTCGGCGCTGATGCCGGCCCTGCGGCGGCGCGATCTCTACCTGCTGAGCAACGCGGGCGTGCAACTCGGCATGCTGCGGCTCGACCTGATCAATCGCGAGTACCCGAACGGCTGAAGCCGCAGGGCGTTGGCGCGCGCGATCCGGGTGGCGCGATCCGCGATCCGCAATCGCGCTGCGCCGGATCCCGCGTTCCCCGTTTGGCTGGTAATGCCGATACAGGTATTGGCACTACCAGCCAAACCACTGTTTTTAATGGGTTTTTTCGCATCCGGCCTGCGCCGTGACGCGTTCTGCGTGGCATAATCGACCGCATCCGCAAGGCTTGTAGTCACAACGACCCCGCATACCCATGGCACAGACTCTCTACGACAAACTGTGGAACACCCACGTGGTCCACGCCGAGGAAGACGGCACGACTCTGCTCTACATCGACCGTCAGCTGCTGCATGAAGTCACGAGCCCGCAGGCGTTCGAAGGGCTGAAGATGGCGCAGCGTCCGGTGTGGCGCATCAGCGCGAACCTGGCCGTGTCGGACCACAACGTGCCGACCACCGATCGCAGCCACGGCATCGCCGATCCCGTCTCGAAGCTGCAGGTCGACACGCTCGACGCGAACTGCGATACGTTCGGCATCACGCAGTTCAAGATGAACGACGTGCGCCAGGGCATCGTCCACATCATCGGGCCGGAGCAGGGCGCGACGCTGCCGGGCATGACGATCGTGTGCGGCGATTCGCATACGTCGACGCACGGCGCGTTCGGCGCGCTCGCGCACGGCATCGGCACGTCGGAAGTCGAGCACGTGCTCGCCACGCAAACCCTGCTGCAGAAGAAGAGCAAGAACATGCTCGTGAAGGTCGAGGGCACGTTGCCGCGCGGCTGTACCGCGAAGGACATCGTGCTCGCGATCATCGGCAAGATCGGCACGGCCGGCGGCACGGGCTACGCGATCGAATTCGGCGGCTCGACGATCCGCGCGCTGACGATGGAAGGCCGCATGACCGTCTGCAACATGGCGATCGAAGCCGGCGCGCGCGCGGGCATGGTCGCGGTGGACGACACGACGATCGATTACCTGTTGGGCCGTCCGTTCGTGCCGACCGGCGCGGAATGGGACCAGGCCGTCGAATACTGGCGCCAGTTCAAGTCGGACGAAGGCGCGCAGTTCGATCGCGTGGTCGAGCTGAACGCAGCCGAGATCGTCCCGCAGGTCACGTGGGGCACGTCGCCGGAAATGGTCACGTCGATCGACGGTCGCGTGCCCGATCCCGAGCGCGAGAAGGATCCGGTCAAGCGCGACGCGATGGAGCGTGCGCTGGCCTACATGGCGCTCGAGCCGAACACGCCGATCGAATCGATCAAGGTCGACAAGATCTTCATCGGCTCGTGCACGAACGCGCGCATCGAAGACATCCGCGCAGCCGCGTATGTCGTGAAGAAGCTGAACCGTCGCGTCGCGTCGAACGTGCGGCTCGCGATGGTCGTGCCGGGCTCGGGCCTCGTGAAGGCGCAGGCCGAGCGCGAAGGGCTCGACAAGGTGTTCACGGACGCCGGCTTCGAATGGCGCGAGCCGGGCTGCTCGATGTGCCTCGCGATGAACGCCGACCGGCTCGATCCGGGCGAGCGCTGCGCGTCGACGTCGAACCGCAACTTCGAAGGCCGGCAGGGCGCGGGCGGTCGCACGCACCTCGTGAGCCCCGCGATGGCGGCGGCCGCGGCGATCGAAGGCCATTTCGTCGACATTCGCAAGCTGGGGTAACGCGTGACGGCATCGAAGATCATTGCGCGGCTGGTTGCCGCGCTGGCGCTGGCGGGGCTGGGCTTCGGCCTCGCGGGCTGCAATACCGTCCAGGGCTTCGGGCAGGATGTCAACGCCGCCGGCAGCGCGCTGAAGCGCGCCGCGGAGTGACGCCTCACCGAGAATTTGTCGATGTGCGCCGGCTGGATGCCGGCCCTTCAACCGGATAGACGGATCATGGAAAAATTCACAGTGCATACCGGCGTCGTGGCGCCGCTCGATCGCGAGAACGTCGACACCGACGCGATCATCCCGAAGCAGTTCCTGAAGTCGATCAAGCGCACGGGCTTCGGTCCGAACGCGTTCGACGAATGGCGTTACCTCGATCACGGCGAGCCGGGCCAGGACAACTCGAAGCGTCCGCTGAATCCCGACTTCGTGCTGAACCAGCCGCGCTACCAAGGCGCATCCGTGCTGCTCGCGCGCAAGAACTTCGGCTGCGGCAGCTCGCGCGAGCACGCGCCGTGGGCGCTGCAGCAGTACGGCTTCCGCGCGATCATCGCGCCGAGCTTCGCCGATATTTTCTTCAACAACTGCTACAAGAACGGGTTGCTGCCGATCGTGCTGACCGAGCAGCAGGTCGATCACCTGTTCAACGAGACGGTCGCATTCAACGGCTTCGAGGTGACGGTCGACCTCGACGCACAGGTCGTGCGCACGGGCGACGGCCGCGAGTATCCGTTCGAGATCACCGCGTTCCGCAAGTACTGCCTGCTGAACGGCTTCGACGACATCGGCCTCACGCTGCGCCACGCGGACAAGATCCGCCAGTTCGAAGCCGAGCGCCTCGTGAAGCAGCCGTGGCTCAACACCAAGCTGGTCGGCTGAGATCGCCTTTCGGGCGGGCGCGCCGGCGGCGCGCTCGCCGGCCTGCCTCCATAAAAACCTACCCAGTCAGGAATTTCGCATGAAGATTGCAGTGCTGCCCGGCGACGGCATCGGTCCGGAAATCGTCAATGAAGCCGTGAAGGTGCTGAATGCACTCGACGAGAAGTTCGAACTCGAACAGGCGCCGGTCGGCGGCGCGGGCTACGAGGCGAGCGGCCATCCGCTGCCGGACGCGACGCTGAAGCTCGCGAAGGAAGCCGACGCGATCCTGTTCGGCGCCGTGGGCGACTGGAAGTACGACTCGCTCGAGCGCGCGCTGCGCCCGGAGCAGGCGATCCTCGGGCTGCGCAAGCACCTCGAGCTGTTCGCGAACTTCCGCCCGGCGATCTGCTATCCGCAACTCGTCGACGCATCGCCGCTGAAGCCCGAGCTGGTTGCGGGCCTCGATATCCTGATCGTGCGCGAACTGAACGGCGACATCTACTTCGGCCAGCCGCGCGGCGTGCGCGCCGCACCGGACGGCCTGTTCGCCGGCGAGCGCGAAGGCTTCGACACGATGCGCTATTCGGAACCGGAAGTGCGCCGCATCGCGCACGTCGCGTTCCAGGCAGCCCGCAAGCGCGCGAAGAAGCTGCTGTCGGTCGACAAGGCGAACGTGCTCGAAACGTCGCAATTCTGGCGCGACATCATGATCGACGTGTCGAAGGAATACGCGGACGTCGAGCTGTCGCACATGTACGTCGACAACGCGGCAATGCAGCTCGCGAAGGCGCCGAAGCAGTTCGACGTGATCGTCACCGGCAACATGTTCGGCGACATCCTGTCGGATGAGGCGTCGATGCTGACGGGCTCGATCGGCATGCTGCCGTCGGCGTCGCTCGACAAGAACAACAAGGGCCTGTACGAACCGTCGCACGGCTCGGCGCCGGACATCGCGGGCAAGGGCATCGCGAACCCGCTCGCGACGATCCTGTCGGCCGCGATGATGCTGCGCTACTCGCTGAATCGCGCGGAGCAGGCCGATCGCATCGAGCGCGCGGTGAAAACGGTGCTCGAACAGGGCTACCGCACGGGCGACATCGCGACGCCGGGCTGCCGGCAGGTCGGCACGACGGCGATGGGCGACGCGGTGGTCGCGGCGCTGTAACGCAATCATGTAGAAAGGGCGCGAACGGGCCGCGAAATCGGCCGGTTCGCGTGCGGTTGGCCGTTGTGCGGGCCACCGGCTTTGTGTAGACTCGAACGATGGCGCATTTTTCCCTGATCTCCCCGGTCTTGAAACTCCACGGCAACATTGCCCGTGCGGGTGCGCGCGCCATCGTCATCACGAAAACCATTACCACGAAAACGATCATTAAACGCTGATCGTCCGTCGTGCCCGCCTATTTCCCCGCGCGGTCACACCGGGGACGGAAATGGCGGGGAAGCTCCATCAAAGGGTTAGTCATGAACGTAGGTCTCGTAGGTTGGCGCGGCATGGTCGGCAGCGTCCTGATGCAGCGCATGCAGGAAGAGGGCGATTTCGACCTGATCGAACCGGTGTTTTTCAGCACCAGCAACACGGGCGGCAAAGCGCCGTCGTTCGCGAAAAACGAGACTACGCTCAAGGACGCGACCAACGTCGACGAGCTGAAGAAGTGCGACGTGATCATCACGTGCCAGGGCGGCGACTACACGAACGACGTGTTCCCGAAGCTGCGCGCGGCCGGCTGGAACGGCTACTGGATCGATGCGGCATCGTCGCTGCGGATGAAGGACGACGCGGTCATCATCCTCGATCCGGTCAACCTCGACGTGATCAAGGATGCGCTCGTCAAGGGCCAGAAGAACTTCATCGGCGGCAACTGCACGGTCAGCCTGATGCTGATGGCGCTCGGCGGCCTGTTCCGCGAGAACCTCGTCGACTGGATGACGGCGATGACCTACCAGGCCGCATCGGGCGCGGGCGCGCAGAACATGCGCGAACTGCTGTCGCAGATGGGCACGCTGAACGGTGCGGTGAAGGAACAGCTCGCCGATCCGGCATCCGCGATCCTCGACATCGACCGCCGGGTGCTCGCCGCGATGAACAGCGAGGCGATGCCGACGAGCAACTTCGGCGTGCCGCTCGCCGGCTCGCTGATCCCGTGGATCGACAAGGATCTCGGCAACGGGATGTCGAAGGAAGAGTGGAAGGGCGGCGCGGAAACCAACAAGATCCTCGGCAAGCCGGCCATGGGCGAGCCGGGTTCGATCCCGGTCGACGGCCTGTGCGTGCGGATCGGCGCAATGCGCTGCCATTCGCAGGCGCTGACGATCAAGCTGAACAAGGACGTGCCGCTCGACGAAATCAACGGCATCCTCGCATCGGCGAACGACTGGGTGAAGGTCGTGCCGAACGAGCGTGAAGCGTCGATGCGCGACCTGTCGCCGGCGAACGTCACGGGCACGCTGACGGTGCCGGTCGGCCGCCTGCGCAAGCTCGCGATGGGTGGCGAATACCTGTCGGCGTTCACGGTCGGCGACCAGCTGCTGTGGGGTGCGGCCGAGCCGCTGCGCCGCATGCTGCGCATCCTGCTCGACAAGTAAGCTGCATGTCCGGCCCGCGATCCGCGGGCCGCGTTGCACAAGATGGCGCGCCGCGTCGGCCTTGAACATATCAAGGCTGGCGCGGCGCGTTTTTCATGCGCGGGTCAGCGCATGTTCAGGAGCGTCTGGTCGACGGTCTGCTGGGTCTTGATCGTCTGCGCATTGGCCTGGTAATCACGCTGCGCCTTGATCAGGTTCACGAGCTCGGTCGTCAGGTCGACGTTCGAGTTTTCCAGTGCGCTCCCCTGCAGCGTGCCGTGGTTCGTGCTCCCCGGCGCGGAGATTTGCGGCACGCCCGACGCGGCGGTTTCCACGTACTGATTGCCGCCGATGTTCTCGAGCCCGTTCGGGTTGTTGAAGTTCGCGAGCGCGATCAGGCCGAGCACCGCGCTCTGGCCGTTCGAGTAATTGCCGGTGAGCTTGCCGTCGGTGCCGATCGAGAACGTCGTCAGCGTGCCGCTCGCAAAGCCGTCCTGTGCGAGATTGTTCACGCCGCTTTTCCCGCCGAACTGTGTCGTGCCGCTCAGGTCGAGCGTCAGGTTCTGCGGATTGGCGCCGCCCGACGCGTTGGGGATCGAGAAGGCGAACTGGCCGAGGCTCGGCGTCGGCTGGCCGGTGGCCGCCGACGTCGTCGAGCTGATCCGGCCCGATGCGTCGAACGTGACGGTGCCGAGATTCGTCGGCGTCTGGCCTTGCACGCCCGCGTAGGCCTGCCAGGTGCCGGCCGCGTTCTTCGTGAAATACATCGAGACCTGTTGCGCACCGCCGAGCGTGTCGTACACCTGGATCGACGAGTTGTAGTTGTACGTGGTGTTGTCGCCCGCGTTGAACGGCGTCTTGGCCGGCACCTTGTCCTGCGAGTTCAGGTTGAACTGGCCGGTGATCTTCGACGTCGCCTGCGGCGCGATGTTGTTGGTCGGCGCCTGCAGCGGCACGGTCGCCGCGGTGTTGATCGCGCCGCCCGGGCCTGCCGCATAGCCCATCAGGTTGCGGTTTTGCGCGTCGACGATGGCGCCGCTCTTGTCGCGATGGAATACGCCGTCACGCGAGTACGTCGTTACGCCGTTGTTCGACATCTGGAAGAAGCCGTTGCCGTTGATCGCGATGTCGAGCGACGACTTCGTCGTGTTGATCGTCCCCTGGCCGAATTGTTGCTGCACCGACGTGAGCCGCGTGCCGATGCCGATCTGCGTGTTGGTCGACGTCGCGACCGAATTCGCATACATGTCGGCGAAGTTCGCGCGACCCTGCTTGAAGCCAACCGTGTTTGCGTTCGCGATGTTGTTGCCGATCACGTCGAGATGGTTCGCCGCGCCGGCCAACCCGCTCAAACCCTGTTGATAGCCCATGTTCGATCCCCGTAACGAGCTGGTGAGTAAATGCAGTCGTGCGACTGCGCGATGCCTCCCTGGCACCTCACGACGTCAGCCCGGCCGACCGCGAACCCGCCTTTCCGGCCGGTGCGCGCGCGAGGGTCGAATTGCGCCGATTCTTGTTTGAAGACGATCGTAGCGACGGCAATTATTTGATCTGTGTAATTTTGTGTAATGTAATTGAATTGCTGACGAAATGATTGATTTCGTATGAGCAATGGAACGGAATTGAGGCTGGGGAGCCTTGTGGGGCGGGGGTCTGGTCGAGAAAATGTTCAATTCGGCGATAAGAGAGGGGAATTGGCCTCTTATCGATCAATTGAAATTGATTTGAGTGGAATTGAAGGCGGGCGGGATTTGTTTTGATTGTCGGTTGTTAATCCATTAACGGCAGGTGGCGTGAATTATTGAGCAAATGTGTACGATTTCCGGTCGTGGCGCGGCATCGAGCCCGCGGTTGTGCAAGCCGTCCGGTGAGTGAGCAAAGGCCGCGACCTTTGTTCCGGATGCGATGCGGTCGGGCGGTTTTTCAACCGCGGCAGATGTGCTTCCGCTTGATCGGGGGGGGCTGGTCTCAGCGTGCACACCCGGGCATCGGCGCGGCCCGGTCGCCGGGCGCACCGGCGCGCGAACGCGAGCGGTTGCACCCATCGGCGACGAATTCGGCCCGAACCCGATCACGTGAAGTAAACTAGACGTTTACGACGCACAGACCCGCCGAAAGCGTCGCGTTCCACGCGACGCTTTTGCATTTCTGCGGCAACTTTATTGACGCTTTCAACCGCGAATCCGAGCCGCGCCCGTGCGCGGCGATAGAGCCAACGATGTCCCGAATTTCCTTGTTTCCGCGTCCGTCCCGTCTGTCGCGCGCCGTGCGTGGCGCGCTGGCGATCCTGGCGCTCGGCGCAACCGCATCGGCCTGGGCGGCCGGCACCGGCGACCTGCCGGCGTCCGCTGCCGACGGCGCAGTGCCGCTTACCGTGACGGTCCAGCCGGGCCAGTCGCTGAACGACATCGCGAAAGCGGCCACGCAGTCGCGCGATCCCGGTGTGCTCGCACGCGCCGGCCGCGCACTGTTCGACGCCAATCCGCAGGCGTTCATGAAGCGCGACGCGAGCCGCCTGAAAGTCGGCGCGACGCTGACCGTGCCGGCGCTGGACGCGACAGGCGCGGCAGTCGTGCCGGCCGGTGCATCCGCTGCGTCCGGTGCAGCGGCAGCTTCCGCGCCCGCCGCGGCACCGGGCGGCACGGCAGTTGCGCAGCATGGCGCGTCCGCGCCGCATCCGGTGTCCGCCGTGCCATCCGCGCCGGTGGCGCCGGCCGTGCATGCGGCGCCGGTGAGCGGTGCGAGCGTGGCAACGGCCGCCGGCGCGTCGGCATCGATCGGCGCTTCGGCAGTGCAGGGCGCATCGGCTGCCGAAGGCATGCAGCCGGCGACACCCGTTGCAGGGGCAAGCGGTCCGCATGTGTGGAGCGGCACGATCCAGTCGATGCCGTCGTCCGCGAGCGGTGCGGCGATCCCGCCTGCGACGGGGAGCCAGGTTTTCGGCGCGAGCGAACCGGCCGGCGCGGCGCCGGTGACGGGTGCGTCGCAGCCGCGGCCATCGAGCCTGCAGCAATTGCTGACGCTGAAGAACCGCGTGCTGATGGAGTTGCAGAAGCACGGCATCGGCAAGCCGGCCACGACGAACGAGGTTACGCCGGCTCCGGCTCCGGCACCCGTCGCGCCGCGTCCGGCCGCGAACGATGAGGGCGCGTCCGCTGCCGCGCCGACGGCAGGCGAAGCCGCGTCCGGCGTCGCCGCCAGCGCGGTGCAGCCGGCATCGGTATCGGCGCCCGCGCAACCGGCCGCGCCGGTCGCGGCACCTGCACGCAGCACCGAGCAGATGGACTGGCGTCCGGCTGCGGTGGCCGGTGCGGCCGTGATCGTCCTTGCTGCAGGTTTCGTGTGGCGCAAGCGCCGGAAAGGCCGGCGCACGGAAGATACGGGTACGGCTGCGGCGGCCGGAGCGGGCAGCGCCGCGGCGGCAGAAGCCGAAAACGCGCCGTCTGTCGAACCTGAATTGCCGATCCGGCCTGAGATGCCGGTCGCCCGTGATGCTGCTTCCGACTTGAACCTTGCCGCGGCGACCGCCGCAGCGGTGGAGCCGGTCGAGACGCCGGATACGGATGTGTCGCCGGCGTCGGATGTGGCGAAGCCGCATGTCGAGCAGCCTGAATTGCCGACCGCGCACGCCGCAGTGCCGCCCGCGAGCGAGACGTCTCCGGTTTCGCACGATGCCGAGCCGATCGAAAAGGTCGCGGCCGAAACGCAGGCCGAAAAGCCGGTCGAAGCGTCGTCAGAGACGCCGATCGAGACGTCGGTGGAGACGCGGGTAGCGATGCCGGGGGAGACCCCGGCTGCACCCGCGGCAACCGAAGCGCAGCATGCGGCGCTGATGCAGAACGCGATCAGTGCGCTCAGCAGCCTCGACATGCCGCTGCCGCCGCGCACGGCGGACGAGCCGGTCGCGCAAGCAGGGCAGTCTGACACCGATAAAATCGCAACTAACGGTCAAGCCGCCCGGCACCTGCCAATTGGTTCGATTGATCCGGCCCCGGAACATCCGGCCGACCAGGACGACGAGTTCGATTGGGATCCGGACGCGGCGACGCCTGCCGGCCACGCAGGCAGCCCGTTCACGCCGTCGTCGTTGCCGCCGCTCGGCGGCGCGCAGTTCGGCGCGTTGAAGCTCGATTTCGATCTCGACCTGCCGTCCGCGCCGGGCGCCGCGTTGCCGGCGCTGACGCCGGACGAACTCGCCCGCATCGCGCGCAACAAGCTCGACCTCGCGGCCGAATACGTCGAATTGGGCGACCTGTCCGGCGCGCGGACGCTGCTGCAGGAAGTGGTCGACGCGAACGACGCCGCGACGCGCGACGATGCGCGTGCGCTGCTCGCGAAACTGGCGGACGAGGCGTGATGCGGATCGCGCTCGGCATTCAGTACGACGGCGCGGCGTTCTGCGGCTGGCAGGCGCAGCCGCACGGCAAGACCGTGCAGGATCGGCTCGAGCACGCGCTGGCCGAGTTCGCACGCGTGCCGTTGCATACGACGGTGGCCGGGCGGACCGACACGGGCGTGCATGGGCTCGGGCAGGTCGTGCACTTCGATACCGGCCTCGATCGCGAGGTTTTCTCGTGGGTGCGCGGCACCAATGCATTCCTGCCGCCGACCGTGGCGGTGCAATGGGCGAAGCCGATGCCGGAGACGTTCCACGCGCGTTTCTCGGCGTTCGAGCGCACCTATTACTACACGCTGTACGTGCATCCGGTGCGCTCGCCGATGCTGGCGGGGCGCGCGGGCTGGATCCATACGCCGCTCGACGACGACGCGATGCGTGCCGCCGCCGCGCACCTGATCGGCGAGCATGATTTCTCTTCGTTCCGGTCGTCGGAATGCCAGTCGAAGACGCCGGTCAAACACCTGTACCAGATCGACGTGCGGCGCGTGGGCCATTTCATTCATTTCCGCTTCCGCGCCAACGCGTTCCTGCACCACATGGTGCGCAACCTGATGGGCTGCCTCGTCGCGGTCGGTCGCGGCCGCTATCCGGCCGACTGGCTCGCCGACGTGCTGGCCGGGCGCGATCGCAATCTCGCGGCGCCCACGTTCATGGCCGACGGGCTGTACCTCGCCCACGTCGGCTACCCGGCGGAATTCGCCGTCCCGCCCGCGCAGCTCGGCAGCGTGCCGTGGAGCAGCGTCTGGGCCGATCTGGACCCTCAATCATGACGGATCACGCCGTGTCTCCTTCGATTCCCGCCGCGGCCGGCCTGCCGCCGCGCACGCGCATCAAGCTGTGCGGGCTGTCGCGCCCCGAGGACGTGCTGCACGCGGCCGCGCTCGGCGCCGACGCGATCGGCCTCGTGTTCTACCCGAAGAGCCCGCGCGCGGTGACGATCGCGCAGGCGGCCGAGCTCGCGCGCCTCGCGCCGCCGTTCGTGTCGGTGGTCGGGCTGTTCGTGAATGCGACCGAAGCCGAGATCGAGGCCGTCGTGCGCGACGTGCCGCTCACGCTGCTGCAGTTCCATGGCGACGAGACCCCCGAACAATGCGACGCACTTGGCCGCGCGGCACGCCTGCCGTGGCTGCGTGCGGTGCGCGTCGGCCCCTCGACGCAGTCGGCCGATTTGGTAGAATCGGGGCTTCATTATTCGAAAGCGCGCGGCCTCCTGTTCGACACCCTGGTGCCGGATTACGGCGGTAGCGGCAAGGTCTTCGATTGGTCTCTTATTCCCGCAGAGCTCGCGCATCGGGCCGTTTTGAGTGGTGGCTTGAGCGCGCAAAACGTCGGTGATGCGATTCGCCAGTTGCGCCCGTTTGCTGTCGATGTCTCGAGTGGCATCGAAGTGGAGGGCGCGAAGGGCGTGAAGGATCACGCCCGGATGGCGGCGTTCGTACGCGCGGTGCGCGAAGCGGACGCCGGGTGATGCAAGCCGGTGCGGCCCCGAAAGCGGGGCACACCGACCGATCGAGAGAGACACCATGTACAACCTTCCTGATGATCGCGGCCACTTCGGCCCGTATGGCGGCGTGTTCGTCGCCGAGACGCTGATTCACGCGCTGGGCGAGCTGCGCGCGGCGTACGCAAAATTCCAGAACGATCCCGATTTCGTCGCCGAATTCGAGCGCGAACTGAAGTATTTCGTCGGCCGCCCGTCGCCGATCTACCACGCGCAGCGCTGGAGCGAGACGCTCGGCGGCGCGCAGATCTACCTGAAGCGCGAAGACCTGAACCACACGGGCGCGCACAAGATCAACAACGTGATCGGCCAGGCGCTGCTCGCGAAGCGCATGGGCAAGAAGCGCGTGATCGCCGAGACGGGCGCCGGCCAGCACGGCGTCGCGACCGCGACGATCTGCGCGCGCTTCGGGATGGAGTGCGTCGTCTACATGGGTTCGGAAGACGTGCGCCGTCAGGCCGCGAACGTCTACCGGATGAAGCTGCTCGGCGCGACGGTCGTGCCGGTCGAATCGGGTTCGCGCACGTTGAAGGACGCGCTGAACGAAGCGATGCGCGACTGGGTCACGAACATCGAGAGCACGTTCTACATCATCGGCACGGTTGCGGGCCCGCACCCGTATCCGATGATGGTGCGCGACTTCCAGCGCGTGATCGGCGACGAGTGCAAGGTGCAGATGCCGGAAATGACCGGCCGGCAGCCCGATGCGGTGATCGCCTGCGTCGGCGGCGGCTCGAACGCGATGGGCATCTTCTATCCGTACATCGACGACACGTCGGTGCAGCTGATCGGCGTCGAAGCAGCCGGCGACGGCCTCGACACGGGCCATCACGCGGCGTCGCTGATCGCCGGCAGCCCGGGCGTGCTGCACGGCAACCGGACTTACCTGCTGCAGGACGACAACGGCCAGATCATCGAGACGCATTCGGTGTCGGCGGGCCTCGACTACCCGGGCGTCGGCCCCGAGCACGCGTGGCTGAAGGACAGCGGCCGTGCACAGTACGTCGGCATCACCGACGACGAAGCGCTGAAGGCGTTCCACGACTGTTGCCGGATCGAGGGGATCATTCCCGCGCTCGAGTCGAGCCACGCGATCGCGTATGGCGTGAAGCTCGCACCGACGTTGCCGAAGGACAAGATCCTGCTCGTCAACCTGTCGGGCCGCGGCGACAAGGACATGCACACGGTCGCCGAGCGATCGGGCATCGAGCTCTGACCCCGACCGATGCGTGACCTGATCGAAGAACCGGGCGGCGGTGCCGCGAGCGAGGCGGAGGCGGCTCAGGCCGCCGCTGCCGTGCCGCGCGCGCTGCCGTCCGGGATCGAACTGCATAACCGCGATTTCCTGACCCATGCCGCGCACCTGCCGGATGCGTCGATCGACCTGATCGTCGCCGATCCCCCGTACGGGCTTGGCAAGGACTATGGCAACGACTCGGACAAGCGTTCGGGCGACGACTTTCTCGCGTGGACGCGCGAGTGGCTCGAGCTCGCGATTCCGAAGCTGAAGCCGAGCGGGTCGATGTACATCTTCTGCACGTGGCAGTACGCGCCGGAAATCTTCAGTTTCCTGAAGACGCAGCTCACGATGGTCAACGAGATCATCTGGGACCGGCGCGTGCCGAGCATGGGCGGCACGACGCGCCGTTTCACGTCGGTGCACGACAACATCGGCTTTTTCGCGGTTTCCAGGGCGTATTACTTCGATCTCGATCCGGTCCGCATCCCGTACGACGCCGACACGAAGAAGGCCCGCTCGCGCAAGCTGTTCGAAGGCAGCAAGTGGCTGGAGATGGGCTACAACCCGAAGGACGTCTGGTCGGTCTCGCGCCTGCACCGGCAGCACGCGGAGCGCGTCGACCATCCGACCCAGAAGCCGCTGGAAATCATCGAGCGGATGGTGCTCGCAAGCTGCCCGCCGGGCGGCCGCGTGCTCGATCCGTTCATGGGCAGCGGCACGACCGCGGTGGCCTGCGCACGGCAGGGGCGCGACTTCGTCGGCTACGAGATCAACGAAAGCTATTGTGCGATCGCGCACGAGCGCGTGAACGCGCTCGCTGCGCCGGCGTGCGCGTGAATCGCGCCGCCGCATCGCCGAACGCATTTAGGAAAATTGCCATGTCCCGTATTCAGCAGACCTTCGCCGCGCTCGCCGAACAAGGCCGTAAGGGCCTGATCCCGTTCATCACGGCCGGCGATCCCGACCCCGCCAAGACCGTCGAATTCATGCACGCGCTCGCCGAAGGCGGCGCGGACGTGATCGAACTCGGCGTGCCGTTCTCGGACCCGATGGCCGACGGCCCCGTGATCCAGCGCTCGTCGGAACGCGCGCTCGCGCGCGGCGTCACGCTGAAGAGCGTGCTTGCCGACGTGAAGCGCTTTCGCGAAACCGACCCCAAAACCCCCGTCGTGCTGATGGGCTATGCGAACCCGATCGAGCGGATGGGCGTCGACGCGTTCGCGGCCGAAGCTCACGCGGCCGGTGTCGACGGCGTGCTCGTCGTCGACTATCCGCCGGAAGAGGCGGGCGTGTTCGCCGAGAAAATGCGCGCCGCGCAGATCGATCCGATCTTCCTGCTCGCACCCACGTCGACCGACGAACGCATCGCCGACGTCGGCAAGATCGCGAGCGGCTACGTGTATTACGTGTCGCTCAAGGGCGTGACCGGCGCAGGAAATCTGGATGTTTCGAGCATTGCGGGTAAAATCCCGGCCATCAAGTCGCGCGTGCCGGTTCCGGTGGGCGTCGGCTTCGGCATCCGCGACGCCGAAACGGCGCGCGCGGTGGCCGAGGTGTCGGACGCCGTCGTGATCGGCAGCCGCCTCGTGCAGCTGCTCGAAAGCGCTGCGCCGGAGGGTGCTGCCGCCGCGCTGAAGACTTTCATCGCCGAGCTGCGCGCCGCCCTGGACGGCGCGGGCAAGACGGCGCGATAAACACAACACAGGAAGCGGGAACGGGCGATGCGGCCCGGCCCGCCACGGAACAGGAAACCATACGATGAGCTGGCTCGACAAACTGTTGCCGCCGAAGATCAAGCAGACCGACCCGAAAAGCCGCAAGGGCATTCCGGAAGGCCTGTGGGTCAAGTGCCCGTCCTGCGAGGCCGTGCTGTACCGCAACGACGTGGACGCGAACCTGCACGTGTGCCCGAAGTGCGATCACCACATGCGTATCGGTGCGCGTGAGCGCCTCGACGGGCTGCTCGATCCGGAAGGCCGCTACGAGATCGGCCAGGAAATCGTGCCGGTCGACACGCTGAAGTTCAAGGACAGCCGCAAGTACCCCGATCGTCTGAAGGAAGCGATGGACGACACGGGCGAAACCGACGCGATGGTCGTGATGGGCGGTGCGATCCACACGCTGCCGGTGGTCGCGGCCTGCTTCGAGTTCTCGTTCATGGGCGGCTCGATGGGTTCGGTGGTCGGCGAGCGCTTCGCACGCGGCGCGCAGAACGCGCTGGAGCAGCAGGTGCCGTTCATCTGCTTCACCGCTTCGGGCGGCGCACGGATGCAGGAAAGCCTGCTGTCGCTGATGCAGATGGCGAAAACCACCGCGATGCTGACCAAGCTGGCCGAAGCGAAGCTGCCGTTCATCTCGGTGCTGACCGATCCGACGATGGGTGGCGTGTCGGCGAGCTTTGCGTTCCTCGGCGACGTCGTGATCGCCGAACCGAAGGCGCTGATCGGCTTCGCCGGCCCGCGCGTGATCGAGCAGACGGTCCGCGAGAAGTTGCCGGAAGGTTTCCAGCGCGCCGAATTCCTGCTGAAGACGGGCGCGATCGACATGATCGTCGACCGTCGCAAGCTGCGCGACGAGATCGCGCAACTGCTCGCGCTGCTGCAGCGGCAACCGGCCGACGCGCTGGCCTGACCGGCGCGAGGTTGTGAACACTGCGCGCCGCCTGGCTTCAGCGTCAGGCGGCGCGCTTCGTTTTTTGGCGTAGTGGCGATCCCGATCCAGATTTGAACCGATGAGCACTTTTCCCACTCTCGACGCGTGGCTTTCGCATCTCGAACGCGCGCACCCGGTCGGCATCGACATGGGCCTGACCCGCATCGGGCAGGTCAAGGCGGCGCTGCAGCTCGAATTCGCGTGCCCGGTCATCACCGTCGGCGGCACGAACGGCAAGGGCTCGACCTGTGCGTTCCTCGAGACGATCCTCGTGCGCGCGGGCTACAAGGTCGGCTGCCACACGTCGCCGCACCTGCTCGAATTCAACGAGCGCGCGCGCGTGAACGGGCAGAACGTCACCGATGCCGAACTGCTGCCGCACTTCGAGGCCGTCGAAGCCGCGCGCACGTCGCTGCCCGAGCCCGTGTCGCTCACGTACTTCGAATTCACGACGCTCGCGATCCTGCACCTGTTCGCGTCGCGCGGGCTCGATGCGGTGATCCTCGAAGTCGGCCTCGGCGGCCGGCTCGATGCGGTGAACATCATCGATACCGATTGCGCGATCGTCACGAGCATCGACATCGACCACACCGAATATCTCGGCGACACGCGCGAGAAGATCGCGTTCGAGAAGGCCGGGATCTTCCGTGCCGGCAAGCCGGCGATCTGCGGCGATCCGGCCGCGCCGCAAACGCTGATCGATCACGCCGAAGCGATCGGCGCCGACCTGTGGCTCGTCGGCCGCGATTTCCGCTACGAGGCGCAGGCAGGCGCGGAGCGCCAGCAGTGGAGCTACCTCGGTCGCGAGAAGCGCTATCCGGCGCTCGCGTATCCGGCGCTGCGCGGCGCGAATCAGCTGATCAATGCATCGGCCGCGCTCGCCGCGCTCGAAGCGCTGCGCCCGGTGCTGCCGGTGTCGGCGCAGGACATCCGGCTCGGCCTCGCGAACGTCGAGCTGCCGGGGCGCTTCCAGGTGCTGCCCGGCAAGCCGGCGATCGTGCTCGACGTCGCGCACAACCCGCATGCATCGGCCGTGCTCGAGCAGAACCTCGGCAACATGGGTTTCTTCCCGTACACGTACGCGGTGTTCGGCGCGATGCACGATAAGGACATCGACGGCGTGCTGCAGCACCTGAAGGGGGAGGTCGACCACTGGTGCGTGACCGACCTGCCGCTGCCGCGCGCGGCCTCCGCGGAGCAGCTCGAAGCCGCGCTGCGCAAGGCCGGCGTGGAGGAGGGGCCCGATTCGAGCGTCACGCGTTACACGTCGCCTGCCGAAGCGTTTCGCGATGCACTAAAAAGAGCATCCGAGAATGATAGAATCGTGGTTTTCGGCAGTTTCCATACGGTTGCCGGCGTGCTGGCCTACCGTAAATCGCAGCAACACTGACTGACGGGCAGTTTCGGACTCAGCCATTCATGGGAATTTTCTCGTTCGGCAAAAAAGACGACGACGCGCCTCCGCGGCGCGGCGGTCGCACCGGGACCTCCCGGAACGTGCGCACGGAGCGCACTGAACGCGTCGAGCGCCGCTCGCGCCGCACCGAGCGTCCGGAATCGGACGCACTGCTCCTCGATCCGACCCTTCCAGAAAAGCAACGCGCACGCCGTCGCCTCGTCGGCGCGATTGCGCTCGTCGCCGCCGCCGTGATCGTGCTGCCGATGGTGCTCGATTCGCACCCGAAGCCGGTGACGGACGATATCGCGATCGACATTCCGAACCGGCCCGCGCACCAGGCGGTCGCGCCGCGTGACGACGATGCATCCGATGTGCAGGCAGGCGTTGCGCACGACGAACCGCCGGCATCCGATGTCGCCGTTGCGGCTGCACCGGCGCCCGCGCCGAAGGCCGCCGACAAGCCGGCCGCGAAACCCGATACCACGACCACGACCACGGCGAGCGTGACGCCGCCGAAGCCCGCGCCGAAACCGGCCGCGCCCGTGGCGAAGCCGGCTGCGCCGAAGCCCGCGCCCGCGGCTGTCGCGAATGCCGACGCTGCGAGCCCGGACAGCGGCGACGTTTCGTCGCCGTCGTCGCCGGCCGGTGCGCGCTTCGCGGTGCAGCTCGGTTCGTTCAAGGACGACGCAACCGCCCGTTCGTGGGCCACCAAGTTGAAATCGGCGGGCGTGCCCGCATATGTCGAGCATCGCAAGCAGGCGGACGGCAGCACGGCTACACTGTTGCGTGCGGGCCCGTTCGCAGATCGCGCGGCGGCTTCCGCCGCGATCGCGAAGGTGCGCGAAGCCGGTCTGACGCAGTAACGCGCGATGCTGACGGCTTTCGACTACGCTGTATTGGCGGTGATCGCGTTGTCGGCGCTGCGCGGTGCGTGGCGCGGCTTCGTGTCCGAGATTTTCGGGCTGATCGGCTGGATCGCGGCGATCGTGATCGCGGGCCGCTACGTCGGACTGGTCGTGCCGTATATCCCGGCGAACTGGCCGGGCGGTGCGCTGACGCAGTGGGTGATCGCCTTCGCGTTGGTCGTGATCGGCGTGGTGCTGGTCGCCGGCGTTGCGAACGCGCTGCTGTCGCGGATCGCGCAGGCGAGCGGCCTGGGCGGTGTCGACCGCTCGCTGGGCATGATGTTCGGGCTCGTTCGCGGCTGCGTGCTGGTGGTGCTGCTGGTCGCGGCGGCCGGGCTGACCGAACTGCCCAAACAGGAATTCTGGCGCAATGCGCTATTGCGTCCTTTCGCCGAGCAGGGCGTGCATGAGCTGAAGCAGCTCCTGCCCGACGGCATGGCCCAGTACGTACGCGTGTGACGACGCGGCCGGGCAGGACGGAACCGATTTTGTCATTCTGAAGGACATGCCATGTGCGGCATCGTAGGTGTTATCTCCCAATCCCCGGTCAACCAGCTGATCTATGACAGCCTGCTGCTGCTGCAGCATCGCGGTCAGGACGCAGCGGGCATCGCGACGGCGGACGGCAGCAATTTCCACATGTACAAGGCGAACGGCATGGTGCGCGACGTGTTCCGCACGCGCAACATGCGCAGCCTGCCCGGTACCTACGGCATCGGCCAGGTGCGTTACCCGACGGCCGGCTCGGCGTCGAGCGAAGCCGAGGCACAACCGTTCTATGTGAACGCGCCGTTCGGGATCATCCTCGCGCACAACGGCAACCTGACGAACTGGCAACAACTGAAGGACGAGATGTTCCGGATCGACCGCCGGCACATCAACACCAATTCCGACAGCGAAGTGCTGCTCAACGTGTTCGCGCACGAGCTGCAACTGTCGACTACCGGCCTCGAGCTCGATCCGGCATCGGTGTTCAAGGCGGTTTCGGGCGTGCATCGCCGCCTGCAGGGTTCGTATGCGATCGTGTCGCTGATCGCCGGCTACGGCCTGCTCGCGTTCCGCGATCCGTTCGGCATCCGCCCGCTCTGCATCGGCAAGCTCGAGACCGAGCACGGCACCGAGTGGATGGTCGCATCGGAGTCGGTGGCCGTCGAAGGCATCGGTTTCGAGTTCGTCCGCGACGTGCAGCCGGGCGAGGCGATCTTCATCGACCCGGCCGGCAATTTCCACAGCCAGCAGTGCGCGGAGCAGCCGACGCTGAATCCGTGCATGTTCGAATACGTGTACCTCGCGCGTCCGGATTCGTGCCTCGACGGCGTGCCCGTCTACAACGTGCGCCTGCGCATGGGCGACTATCTCGCCGAGAAGATCAAGCGCGAGTTGCCGAACGTGCCGATCGACGTCGTGATGCCGATTCCCGATTCGTCGCGTCCGGCTGCGATGCAGGTCGCCGCGAAGCTCGGCGTCGAGTACCGCGAAGGCTTCTTCAAGAACCGCTACGTCGGCCGGACCTTCATCATGCCGGGGCAGGCCGTGCGCAAGAAGTCGGTGCGCCAGAAGCTCAACGCGATGAGCATCGAGTTCAAGGACAAGCACGTGCTGATCGTCGACGATTCGATCGTGCGCGGTACGACCTCGCATGAAATCGTGCAGATGGCGCGCGATGCGGGCGCGAAGTCGGTGATCTTCGCGTCGGCCGCGCCGCCCGTGAAGTTCCCGAACGTGTACGGCATCGACATGCCGACGCGCGGCGAACTCGTCGCACACGGCCGCACCGATGAAGAAGTCGCGAAGATCATCGGCGCCGACCACCTGATCTACCAGGATGTCGACGACCTGCGCCGCGCGGTGCGCGACATCAACCCGAAGCTCGAACGCTTCGAGGCGTCGTGCTTCGACGGCAACTACATCACCGGCGACGTGACGCCCGAGTATCTCGATGCGATCGAGCGCGCGCGCCTCACGCCGGCATCGCAGGCCGATCGCGATACGGCCGGCGACACCGAACGCTCGCAGATGAACCTGCAGCTGTCGGTCGAGTGACACCGTCGCACGCTTTTGACGAGGCGTGATAGGATGTGGCCTTGCGTCGATTTGATATCAGCTTGCGGACGCGGGGCGACTTCCCAAAACAGCTAAAGCGAAGGCCGGTGGCAACCGGCCCGAGTCGATCGCTGTCGTACCGCACCGAAGCCCGCTGATGCCGACGCATAGCGGGCTTTTTGTTTTGGCCTGGTTTTGACTGGGTCCGCGCGACATGCGCGGCCATCGAATACGGAAAACGGAACATGGACGACTCCCTCAACTTCGACACGCTTGCCGTGCGCGCGGGCACGCTGCGCAGCGACTTCAACGAGCACTCGGAAGCGCTGTTCCTCACGTCGAGCTTCTGCTTCCAGAGCGCGGCCGACGCGGCCGAGCGCTTCGCGAATTCGGAAGACTACTTCACCTATTCGCGCTTCACGAACCCGACCGTCACCATGTTCCAGGAGCGTCTCGCGGCGCTCGAGGGCGGCGAGGCCTGCATCGCGACGGCGTCGGGGATGGCCGCGATCATGTCGGTCGTGATGGCCGCGCTGCAGGCCGGCGACCACCTCGTCAGCTCGCGCAGCCTGTTCGGCTCGACGCTCGGGATGTTCTCGCAGATCTTCAGCAAGTTCGGGATCACGACGACCTTCGTCGACCCGACCGACCTGAACGCGTGGAAGGAAGCCGTGCGGCCGGAAACGAAGATGTTCTTCCTCGAGACGCCGTCGAACCCGCTGACCGAACTCGCCGACATCGAGGCGATCGGCAAGATCGCGAAGGCATCGAATGCGCTGTTCGTCGTCGACAACTGTTTCTGCAGCCCGGTGCTGCAGCAGCCGCTGAAGCTCGGCGCGGATGTCGTGATGCACTCGGCGACGAAATTCCTCGACGGCCAGGGCCGCGTGCTCGGCGGCGCGCTGGTCGGCTCGAAGGAATTCATCATGGGCAAGGTGTTCCCGTTCGTGCGCAGCGCGGGCCCGACGCTGTCGGCGTTCAACGCGTGGGTGCTGCTGAAGGGGATGGAGACGCTGTCGCTGCGTGTCGAGAAGCAATCGGCGAACGCGCTGGAGATCGCGCGCTGGCTCGATTCGCATCCGGCCGTCGCGCGCGTGTTCCATCCGGGCCTCGAATCGCACCCGCAGCATGAACTCGCGAAGCGTCAGCAGAAGGCAGGCGGGTCGATCCTGTCGTTCGAGCTGAAGGGCGATACGCCCGAACAGCAGCGCGCGAATGCGTGGCGCGTGATCGACAACACGACGCTGATCTCGATCACCGGCAACCTCGGCGACACGCGTACGACCATTACCCATCCCGCGACGACCACGCACGGCCGCATCACGCCGGAAGCGCGCGCGGCAGCGGGGATCAGCGAAGGGCTGATCCGGTTGTCGGTCGGCCTGGAAGACGCGGGCGACATCCGCAACGACCTCGCGCGCGGCCTCGAAGGCTGAGCGGGGCGACCGGTTTCACGGTCGACATGACAACGGGCCGCTCGACCGAGCGGCCCGTTGTCTTTTCAGGCTGGCGAGGAACGTGTGTCGCCGGACTCAGCCGGCGTGCCCGTGCGGGGTATCGCGCATCGCGTCCACCATCCATCGCAGCGTTTCGTCGAGCGGCGTGACGGGCAGGTCGCCCACCGCGCGCCGCAGCTTGTCGCGCGACCCGCTCAGGCTCTTCACCTCGTTGTGTCGCACGAAACGCGGATCGATCGTCACGTCGATCACGTAACCGGCGATGCGCGACAGCATCGCCAATACTTCCTTCAACGAATACGCGCGCTCCGAGCAGACGTTGAACGTCTCGCCGGCCGGCGCGGCTTCGACCAGCTTCAGGTACGCGGCCGTCACGTCGCGCACGTCGGAGAAATCGCGGCTCACGTCGAGATTGCCGAGCGAGATGCGCGGTGCGTTGCGCGCGTAGTGCGCGACGAGCTTCGGCAGCAGGTACGCATCGTTCTGGCCGACACCCGTGTAGTTGAACGGCCGCGCGATCACGATCGGCAGCCGGTCGGCCCACAGCTTCGCCGCGTATTCCATCGCGAGCTTGCTGACCGCGTAGTCGTTCGCCGGGGCGGGGGCGACGGTTTCGTCGAGCACGCCGGCCGTCGAATTACCGTAGATGTTCGCGCTGCTGGCGAGCAGCACGGCCGACGGGAGGCGGTCGAGTCCCGCAAGCGCAGCCAGCAGGTTGCGCGTGCCGACGATGTTGACCGCGTAAGTTTGCGACGGCTCGTCCTGCGCGACATGCGCGCGCGCGGCGAGATGCACGACCGCATCGGGCCGCGCGTCGGCCGCGGCCGCGCGCATCGCGTCCGCGTCGAGCAGGTCGACGGGCAGCAGCGTGCAGTGCGCGAAGGCCGGATCGTCGGGCCGCGCCGCGCCAGGCGCGACCGTGCCCCAGACCTCATAACCGGCCGCCTGCAGGCGCTCGGCCATGTAGCGGCCCGTGAAGCCCGTCAGGCCCGTGACGAACGCACGGCGCGACGGGCGTCCGGTTTCAGAACGTGTCATGGTGTTGATTCCGCGTCAAATCCGCTTCGACCATCATCTGGCAAAGTTGTTCGAGCGTCGTCTTCGGTTCCCAGCCGAGCCTGGATTTGGCCTTGTCGGCGCAGCCGATCAGCAGGTCGACCTCGGCAGGGCGGTAGAACTTCGGATTCACTTCCACGAGCACGTTGCCGGTCGACGCGTCGAGGCCGCGTTCCTGCTCACCCTTGCCGGACCATTCGATCTGGTAGCCGGCCGCCGCGAACGCCATCCGCACGAAATCGCGCACGGTCTCGGTGCGGTTGGTTGCGAGCACGTAGGTGTCGGGTTCGTCGGCCTGCAGCATCCGCCACATGCCTTCGACGTACTCGAGCGCGAAGCCCCAGTCGCGCTTCGCGTCGAGGTTGCCGAGCTCGAGGCGGGTCGCCTTGCCGAGCTTGATCTTCGCGATGGTGTCGGTGATCTTGCGCGTGACGAACTCGCGGCCGCGCAGCGGCGACTCGTGATTGAACAGGATGCCGCTGCTGCCGAACAGGCCGTACGACTCGCGGTAGTTCACCGTCATCCAGTGCGCGTACAGCTTCGCGACACCGTACGGGCTGCGCGGATAGAACGAGGTCGCTTCCGTCTGCGGAATCGACTGCACCTTGCCGAACATCTCGGAGGTCGAGGCCTGGTAGAAGCGTGTCTTCGGGCTCACGACGCGGATCGCCTCGAGCAGGTTCAACGGACCCAGGCCCGTCACTTCGGCGGTCGTCGTCGGCTGGTCGAACGACACGCCGACGAAGCTCTGCGCGGCGAGGTTGTACAACTCGTCCGGCTGCGTGCGTTCGAGCAGGCGCAGGCTCGAGCCCGCATCGGTCAGGTCGTGCTCGACGAGCGTGAGGTTCGGGTGCGTGTCGACGCCGAGCTCGGCGATGCGCCAGAAATTCACCGAGCTGGTGCGGCGGTAGGTGCCGGTGACCTCGTAGCCCTTGTCGAGCAGCAGCTTGGTCAGGTAGGCGCCGTCCTGCCCCGAGATCCCGGTAATGATGGCCTTCTTGCGAGTTTGGCTCATGACGTTGTCCTGATAGAAACGATGGAGGATGAAATTCAGGCGGTGGTGCCGGCGGCGGCCGGCAGCGCGCGGCGTGCGGGGCCGCGCGTCAGGCGCCGTTCGAAGCCGTACCAGCTCAGGGTCGCGTACGCGAGCGTGATCGCGAGCGCCAGCGCGGCCGTCACGAAGCGGTTCAGGTGCAGCGGCCACAGCGCGTACAGCACGCTGAGGTGGATCAGGTACACGGTGTAGCTGACGGTGCCCACGTAGACGAGCATCGGGTTCGTCAGCACACGCTGCACGAGGCCGCGGCCGCGCAGTGCGATCACGACGATCGACGTGCACAGCAGCAGCGAGATGCTGTAGAGCGCCGCATTCGACAGCGGCGTGTTCGCGGCGCGAAAGCGCGGGAACGACAGATGCAGCCAGCCGAGGATCGCGAGCGACACGAGCGCGCCGACGATCGCGAGCGGATAGAACGGCTCGAGCGCGCGCCGGTCGCGACGCAGCACGATCGCGAGCAGCGCGCCCGCGGCGAGCAGGTCCATCCGGAACGGCGTCAGGTAGTAGATCGGCCAGAACGAGTCGAACCACGGCGTCGCGATCGCGCGCAGCACGGGGGCCGCGACGATCAGCGCGGCGGCGACCCACAGCAGCACGCGCTCCGAGCACCACAGCACGACGAACGGCCAGAAGATATAGAACTGCTCCTCGACCGCGAGCGACCACAGCACGTTCAGGCTGTCGTGGCCGATGCTGCCGAGCGACAGCCCGATGTTGGTCGAGAAGAACGCGAACCACGGCCAGTGCGGCAGCCAGCTCGAACCGAACAGGATCGTCGACACCACCAGCAGCAGCACGTACGGCGGCAGGATGCGGCGCACGCGGCGTGCGTAGAAGTGGCTGAAGTACGACTGCCCGCGCGCCTTGCGATCGAGCAGGATGCCGGTGATCAGCAGGCCGCTCAGCACGAAGAACAGGTCGACGCCCATCCAGAGCGGCGCCTTCAGCGCGTGCTGCAGGAACACGGCGCCCACCGCGATTGCGCGCAGCCCGTCGAGCTGCACGATGCGGCCGTGTTGCGGCGGGGTGAGGTCCGCGGGTCGCGAGATGCCCGTCATCGCGCCGCTCCTTCGCGACGCGCGGCGTGAGCCGGGGCGTGTCGCACATCCGATGCGTAAACGTGAACGTAATGCATGCCATTAAATGAAATATCGAATCGAAATCGATTCTAGGGAAAAGAAATCGGCAAAAAAACGCGCGTCATTTATCTGACGACAAACATTCGAATGCCGATTATTCCGTTCGCAGGATGCAAGGTCGCCGCCCGGAAGGCCCCGGCAGGCGGTGCGGGGCGGCATTTTCTACGGATCGAAAAATGAAAAGCGGTCGTTATTGCCGTTTTTGGGCGCCTTTATGTATCTGTTCCGGTTCGATATTTCACGCGGAAACATCCCCAAATATTTCCAAATTTCTTGTGATTATTTTTGCTTGTAACCTGCATCGCGACGTTTGAAACCCATTTAGCGACAGGGTGCGCCGGCGGCAGTCCGTGGCGGCCCGGTCGCTGTTGCATCAAGTCTGGAGAAGCGCATTGCGACGTCTGATTCTGGTAGGCACGACGGTATGCGCGACGCTGCTGACGAGCGCCGCACCGGCCGAAACGGTGTTGCCCGCGACGACGTCGTGGATCGGCAACACGTTCGGCTATGGCGACGGGAACTGGACGCAGATCGACATCCGCGCGATCGCGGTGACGCCTGAAGGCAAGGTGTATACGAATGCGCCGTGGGACGAGAGTGGGGCCGAAGCGAGCGTCTACCAGGACGGCAAGATGCTCGGCTTCGCCGGCGGCACGCACGGCTGGGGCAACCTCGGCGGCAGCGCGATCGCCGTGAACAGCAAGTACGCGTACGTGGCGATCGGTGTCGGCAACGAGCGCGGCCACCTGCAGTCGCCCGGCATCTGGCCGGACAAGGGCAAGCAGTGGTTCGGCATCTCGCGCCGCACGATCGGCGACATGAAGCAGCCCGCGCCGTTCCGCGCGGCGCCGCAGGTGGCACCCGGCGGCCGTGCGGACACCGGCCGCGCGCGGATGGCCGCGAGCTTCATGATGATGAACGAGGTGCCGGCGCCCGCGCGGTCGGAAGTGGGCGAGCAGAAGGCGGAAGTCGGCGGCCTCGCGGCCGACGACAAGACGCTGTTCGCGACGAATCCGTCGCGCGACGCGGTGGACGTGTACGACGCGGAGACGATGCAGCAAAAGGGCACGTGGAGCGCGCACGAGCCGGGCCGCATCGCGCTCGCGGGCGACGGCACGCTGTGGCTGCTCACGGATACGATCAACGGGCCCGTGCACCTGGCGCACGTGCGCGCGGACGGCCGCAAGCTCGACGACGCGCCCGCGCTGCCGGAAGGCACCGACGCGGTGGACGTGGCAGTCGACGCGAAAGGGCGCGTGCTCGTCGCGGACAACGGGCCGCGCCAGCAGATCCTGATCTTCTCGAAAGGCGGCAAGGGCTATGCGCAGTCGGGCACGCTCGGCGAGCGCGGCGGCATCCTCGCGGGCCCGGTGCCCGGCCGGCCGGGGCCGCAGCGTTTCAACGGGCTGACGGGCGTCGGCGTCGACCGTGCGGGCAACGTCTATGTGTCGATGAACGGCATCGGGCCGCGTCACGACACGATCGGCGCGGGGCTCGGCGCGGTGCTCGAAAGCTACGCGCCGGACGGCAAGCAGCGCTGGCAGGTGCAGGGGCTGCTGTTCGTCGACGGCGCGTGGCTCGACCCGGCGCGGCCGAACAGCGTGTACACGGGCAACAAGCGCTTCGAGCTCGACCTGTCGAAACCGCCGGGCCAGGACTGGAAATACGTCGGTTTCCTGTCGAACCGCTTCAAGTATCCGGACGATCCCGTGTTCCACACGGACCAGTATCCCGGCATGCCGCTCGCGCGGCGCGTCGACGGGCGCACGTTCCTGTACCTGACCGACATGTACGCCGACCACCTGAAGATCTACCGCTTCGACGCGAAGCGCGACGGCGAGGTCGCGATTCCGTCGGGCCTGATCGCGGGCCGCGCGCGGCCGGTCGACAAGGTGCCGAACAAGCCGCCGGGCGGCGACTGGCTGTGGCGCGACGCGAACGGCAACGGCCGGCTGGATGCCGACGAGTTCGAGATCAACACGACGGGCAAGGCGAAGGCGGGCGGCTGGGGCTGGTGGGTCGACACGAAGGGCGACATCTGGCGCACGAGCGACGTGCGCGGCATCCATCGCTTCGGCTATGGCGGTGTCGACAAGGCCGGCAACCCGATCTACTCGTACGACAAGGTCACGACCTATCCGATGCCGCAGCCGTTCACGCAACTGCGCCGCTCGATCTACGACGCGCAGACGGACACGCTGTACGTGACCGGTTACACGGCGGACGCACCGCCGCAGCCGGGCATCAACAAGGAAGTGGGTCGCGTGCTGGTGCGCTTCGACAAGTGGTCGACGGGCTCGCCGGTCGTGCGCTACCAGGTCGCGCTGCCGTGGCAGCTCGACGCGAAGCCGATCTTCGACCTGATCGGGATCACGGCCGAGGGCCGCTACCTGTTCGGGGTGGAACCGGTCGGCAAGATCCACGTGTACGACAAGGAAACCGGCAAGGAAGTGGGCGTGATGAGCCCGGGCGCCGAGGTCGGCAAGGCATCCGGCTGGGTCGACGTGCCGTTCGGCATCAGCGCGTTCCGGCGCGAGAACGGCGAGTACCTCGTGTTCGTCGAGGAAGACGCGCGCGGCAAGGTGCTGATGTATCGCTGGAAACCGTGACGGGCGGCGCCGTCGACGTCACACAAGGCAGAAGCATGGACAAAGGCATACTCAAGAACGTTTCGATCAACTTCATCGGGCTGATCCTGCCGACCTTCGTGTCGCTGGTGACGGTGCCCGCCTATATCCACGCGCTCGGCGTCGAACGCTACGGCGTCGTCAGCCTCGTGTGGACGCTGATCGGCTATTTCGGGATCCTCGATCTCGGGATGAGCATGGCCGCGCAGAACCACATCTCGAAGGCGCTCGCGAGCGGCAACGCCGACGAAAGCGCGCGCGTGTTCTGGAGCGCGTTCTGGCTGAACCTCGGCACCGGCATCGTGGGCGGGCTGCTGATCTATTTCGGCGCGTTCATCTACACCGCGTACTTCACGAAGGTGTCGGCGGCGATGCAGCACGAGGTGTATCTCGCGCTGCCGTGGCTCGCGCTCGCGATTCCGCTGGCGAACGTGTCGTGGGTGTTCGCCGGCGCGATCAACGGCGCCGAACGCTTCGGCGTGTTCAACACGAACCAGACGATCGGCACGTTCCTGTTCCAGCTGCTGCCGCTCGGCGCCGCGTGGTGGATCGCGCCGAACCTGCAGACGGTGCTCGCCGCGGCGGTCGTCGCGCGCCTGGTCGCGGCGGTGATGCTCGGTCACGCCAGCATCAAGGTGCTCGGGATCCGGCGCATCGATCCGCCGCAGTGGGGTACCGCGAAAGGGCTGTTCAACTTCGGCGGCTGGATGCTGATCGCGAGCACGACGAGCATGATCGCCGACACGCTCGACCGCGTGATGCTCGGCGCCGGCATGGGTGCGAAGTTCGTCACCTACTACACGGTGCCGCAGAACCTCGTCACGCGCCTGAACATGCTGCCGAACGCGCTCGTGCGCACGCTGTTCCCGCGCCTGTCGGCGGTCGGCCGCGACCATGCGGACACGCTCGCGCGCCAGTCGCTCGAATTCCTGAACGGCGTGTTCACGCCGGTCGGCATCGTCGCGATCTTCGCGCTCGCGCCGTTCCTCACGTTGTGGGTCGGCGCGGATCTCGCCGCGCATTCGGCGCCGGTCGGCCGCGTGCTGGTGATCAGCGTGTGGCTCGTCGGCCAGGCGAGCGTCACGCGGATCCTGATCCAGTCGCAGGTCAACCCGGCCCGCGCGGCGTTCGCCGGGCTCGTCGAGATGCCGTTCTTCGTCGGCGGCCTGTGGTTCGGCATTCATCACTTCGGGCTGATCGGCGCGGCGGTGGTCGTCGCGGCGCGCGCGCTCGTCGACTACGGCGTGCTGCTGTACCTGTCGGCGATCCGGATGCGCGCGATCGTGCTCGACATGCTCGCGCACCTGGCCTTCCTGCTCGCGAGCCTGTTTCTGGCGCAGGCGTGGCCGGGGCTCGTCGAGTCGATCGGCATCTGCGCGGTCGTGCTGCTACTGAATGTTGCGTGGTCGCTCACGATGACCCCTGGGCTGCGTGCGCTCGTGCGCGACCTGTTTGTCCGTCTCAATGCGAGGAGAACCGTATGAATCGCGATCTGGCGGAACACGCCGTATTGAATCTCGCCACCGCCGATGCGGCCGTGGCCGACGCGGGCGATGCCGCCGCGCTACGCCGGGCGCTGCCGGCCGAATGGGCCAGCGCGCGCCATCCGGCGCGCGCGCTGCGCGTGGCGATCGTCCACGACTGGCTCGTCACCTATGCGGGCGCCGAACGCGTGCTCGAGCAGATCGTCGCGTGCTTTCCCGACGCCGACCTGTTCAGCCTCGTCGACTTCCTCGACGATCGCGCGTTCGTGCGCGGCAAGCCGGTGACGACGTCCTTCATCCAGAAGCTGCCGTTCGCACGCACCAAGTACCGCAGCTACCTGCCGCTGATGCCGCTCGCGATCGAGCAGCTCGACGTGTCCGAGTACGACCTGGTGATCTCGAGCAGCCACGCGGTCGCGAAGGGCGTGCTGACGGGGCCGGACCAGGTGCACATCAGCTACGTGCATTCGCCGATCCGCTATGCGTGGGATCTGCAGCACCAGTACCTGGAACAGTCGAACCTGACGCACGGGCCGAAATCGCTGCTCGCGCGGATGATCCTGCATTACATCCGCAACTGGGACACGCGCACCGCGAACGCGGTGGACGGTTTCGTCGCGAACTCCGCGTTCATCGCGCGGCGCATCAAGAAGGTCTATCACCGCGACGCGGCGGTGATCTTCCCGCCGGTCGACGTCGACGCGTTTTCGCTGAACGCGGAGAAGGAGGACTTCTACCTGACCGCGTCGCGGATGGTGCCGTACAAGAAGATCGACCTGATCGTCGACGCGTTCTCGCGTACACCCGAGCGCAAGCTCGTCGTAATCGGCGACGGCCCCGAGATGCAGAAGATCCGCGCGAAGGCCGGCCCGAACGTCGAGATCATGGGCTACCAGCCGTTCGCGGTGCTGCACGACCGGATGCGCCGTGCGAAGGCGTTCGTGTTCGCGGCGGAGGAGGATTTCGGGATCTCGGTGGTCGAGGCGCAGGCGTGCGGCACGCCGGTGATCGCGTACGGCAAGGGCGGCGCGCTCGAAACCGTGCTCGACCCGCAGTCGAACCTGAATCCGACCGGGCTCTTTTTCGACGAACAGACGCCGCTTGCGATCGTCTCGGCCGTCGACGATTTCGAGCGCGCGCCGCAGCGCTTCACCCCGAACGCCTGCCGCACGAACGCGGAGCGGTTTTCCGCCGATACGTTCCGGCGGCGCTTTCTCGACTACGTGGAAGCCGCGCTGCCCGGCTCGACCGCGCAGCGCGGCACGGCCATCGCGCCGATGCCGGCCGCGCGCGGCCCGGCGACGCTCGTGCTCGACCAGAGCGGCGTGCTCGGCGGCGCCGAGCTGTCGCTGCTCGAGATCATGAAGCACATGCGCGCGAACGCCGATGTGCTGCTGTTCGACGACGGCCCGTTCCGCGCGGCGCTCGACGAGATCGGCGCGCGTGTCGACGTGGTCGACCAGGGCGCGCTCGCGGGCGTGCGCAAGCAGGGTGGCGTGTCGGTCGGCGCGTTGAAGCAGCTCGTGCGACTGGTGCGCGAAGTCGCGCGCCGTGCACGCCGCGCCGAGGTGATCTACGCGAACACGCAGCGCGCGATGGTGGTGGCCGCGCTGGCCGGGCGGCTCGCACGCAAGCCGGTGGTGTGGCATTTGCGCGACATCGTCAGCACCGACCATTTCGGCAGCAAGCAGTTGCTGGCGATCAAGTACTGCGCGCGGCTCGGGGTCACGCGCGTGATCGCGAACTCGGACGCGTCCGCGCAGGCGTTTCGCGCGCTGACGGGCTTCACGCCGCAGCACGTCGACGTCGTGTTCAACGGCATTTCGGCCGAGCCGTTCGATGCGCTGGAAGGCGTCAGCCAGGCCGCGCTGCGCGCGCGGCTGGGGTTGCCCGAGCACGCATGGCTCGTCGGTTCGTTCAGCCGCCTCGCGCACTGGAAGGGGCAGCACGTGCTGCTGGAGGCCGCCGCGCGGCATCCCGACATGCACGTGGTGCTGGTCGGCGCGCCGCTGTTCGGCGAGGACGAATACGCCGCGCAGCTGCACGAAACCGTCGCGCGGCACGGGATGGACGGGCGCGTGCACTTCCTCGGGTTCCAGCGCGACGTGGCCGCGTGCATGACGGCGGTCGACGTCGTTGCGCACACGTCGATCACGCCCGAGCCGTTCGGGCGCGTGATCGTCGAGGGGATGCTCGCGCGCCGGCCGGTCGTCGCGGCCCGCGCGGGCGGCGTCGTCGAGATCATCGAAGATGGTGACAACGGGCTGCTCTGCGCGCCGGGCGATGCGGCCGCGCTGGCCGATGCGCTGGATACGCTGAAGCGCGACGGCGCGCTGCGCGAGCGGCTGGTCGCGAGCGGGCGGGCGACCGCGGTGCGCCGGTTCGGCACCGAAACCTACGTGGAGCGGGTCGAGAAGATCCTCGCGGATACGGCGAAGGCCGCGAAGGCGAAGAAGCAGTAGCCGGCGCGAGCCGGCAGGAAACGGGCCCTCATGCGGCGGTGCGCTGCGTGGGGGCTTTGCTTTTCGGCGCGGGGGCTTGGTCGAGCGAGTGGCGGGCAGGTTGTTGCGCGCCGTGTAGGGCGTGCTTGACCGGTCGTCGATTGGGATGTGCGGCGGGCGGTGCGAGGAGGTGACGCCAGAAGGTGATGCCAGAAGGTGATGCCAGAAGGTGATGCCAGAAGGTGATGCCAGAAGGTGATGCCAGAAGGTGATGCCAGAAAGCCCCGCCCAGGCAGTCCGCGTGGTGAAAGCCGGTCTGAGACGGCCCATGCGGGCCGTAGCGCGGCCGGAGACCGGAGGGCTGCCCCATCCCCGTCAACCAGCTCTGCCGGCGCGCTCAGGCCATGAAAAAGCCCCGGCGCAGCGGGACGCCGCGCAGGGGCTCGGGAACGCGGGCCGGCCGCGTCACACGGCTCGTTCGGGCGCCGGCGTGACGACGCGGGCGGGGCGGGCCGGCTTGAAGCTGGCCGACCACGTCATCGCAGGCCGTTCGAACATCCGGTAGAACAGGTACGCGACCGGGATCGCGGCGGCCATGAACGCGAACGACGGCCAGATCGACAGCTGCAGCTCGGAATGGAACAGCACCGAGCCGAGGCAGACGAACAGCGGCAGGTGGATCAGGTAAAGCGAGTAGCTGAAGTCGCCGAACCAGCTCAGCACGCGCAGCGGCGGCGTCGGGCGCGGCGGGCGGGCGAGCGCGCGGTACAGGAAGCACGCGAAGCCGGCCGACCACAGCTGGAACGCGCCGTACTGGCCGAAATGGAACGCGCCGCAGCCGGCGGCCAGCAGCACGGCGGCCGCGCCGTACCATGCGCGCGACGGCACGGTGGCCGCGCCGCGCGCCTGCTGCGCCCGCACGTCGGCGATCCACGCGCCGATCGTCCAGGACAGCCAGTACGACGTGAAGAACTGCAGATCGTGCCGTTCGAGCAGCCACGCCGACGCGACGTTGACGAGCGCGACCGCGGCCACGACGGCCGGCATGCCGATGCGCCGGCGGATCGCGAACAGCAGCGGGTAGATCGCGTAGAACTGCACTTCGAGCGACAGCGTCCACAGCGCGCCGTTCGACCCGTACGTGTAGCCGGCGACGCCCTGCAGCGAGAACAGGTTCACGAGGAACGCGACGAGGCCGACGTCGCGGATCTTGTGGCTGACGGGCTCGATCTGCAGGCTGACCGAGTCGAGCGCGAGCGTGAACAGCAGCGCGGCGAGCAGCACCGGGTAGATGCGCGCGAACCGGCGCACCCAGAAGTTCGGCGCGTCGAGCCGGTACGCGGGATCGGCCGAGAGCTTGAGCGCCGCGTTGCGGTGGATGCAGTAGCCGCTGATCACGAAGAAGATCGGCACGCCGGCGGAGCCCCACGCGAACGGGAAGGTCAGGTAGCCGGCGATCGCGCTCGGGGTGAGCGCATGACCGTAAGCGTGATGGAAGCTCTGCATGCCGACCCAGACGACCTGGCGGCAGTGGAAATAGGCGACGAGCAGCGCCGCGAAGCCGCGCATCGCGTCGATCACGTGTTCCTTGTGATCGGCGACGGGCGGCGCGGTCAGAGACGATCCGCTGAAAGCTTGCATGCGATTCGATTCCTTGCGACGGATGGACGGGAAGTTTCATCCAATCGTAATGCGCAAGAATTCGATCAATGAATAAAAAAATCTCACCGCGAAATATCGGAATTCCACATCATGGTTTTATCGCGTTCCGAAAGCGGTTCCGCGAGGCGGGTCAATTATTTACCGATTTTTTTCTGATAGTTTGAAGCTCCAGTTGATTGATGCAAGGAGCGGCAAGATGGACATGCATTGGATCGCGAGCGCGGCAGTACTGCTGGTCATGGCCGTGCTGTCGGCGTACCGCGAGGCGCTGAAGAACGAACCGATTCGCCCGGGTCTCGAACGGGGCGGCGTGCCCTATATCGAGGAATTCGAATCGTAAGAATTTGTATCTGGAAAATCGGTAATTTGTTTCTGTCTCGGCACTCGGTTCGGCAATATCGACCGGGTTGAAAGGATTATATTTTTTCCGGAATCATTGGGCAATCAGTCCATATCGAAAATGAGCGGAGTCGAATTGGCAGTACCGTCGATTCTCGATATGCCGTTCGGAACACAATCGCGCCGGGTCGCAGGTCGACGCGGCGCAGTCAACGCAATCAGGATGCGAACATGTTGAAAGTCACCAAGGCCGTGTTCCCCGTTGCCGGTCTCGGCACGCGGTTCCTCCCGGCAACGAAGGCGAGCCCGAAGGAAATGTTGCCCGTCGTCGACAAGCCGCTGATCCAGTACGCGGTCGAGGAAGCGATCAACGCCGGTATCACCGAGATGATCTTCGTCACCGGGCGCAGCAAGCGCGCGATCGAGGATCACTTCGACAAGTCCTACGAGATCGAGGCCGAGCTCGAGGCGCGCGGCAAGGAAAAGCTGCTCGAGCTCGTGCGCGGCATCAAGCCGAGCCACGTCAACTGCTTCTACGTGCGCCAGCCGGAAGCGCTCGGCCTCGGCCACGCAGTGCTGTGCGCGGAGAAGCTGGTGCACGGCGAGCCGTTCGCGGTGATCCTCGCCGACGACCTGCTGCACGGCGAACAGCCGGTGCTGAAGCAGCTCGTCGACGTGTTCGACCACTATCACAGCTCGGTGATCGGGGTCGAGACGATCCCGCGCGAGGACAGCCGCTCGTACGGCGTCGTCGAAGGCCGCGAATGGGAAGAGGACATCATCAAGCTGTCGGGCATCATCGAGAAGCCCGCGCCCGAGGATGCGCCGTCGAATCTCGGTGTGGTCGGCCGCTACGTGTTCATGCCGACGATCTTCGATCACCTGCGCAAGCTCAAGCCGGGTGCCGGCGGCGAGCTGCAGCTGACCGACGCGGTCCAGTCGCTGCTCGCGAACGAGCAGGTGCTCGCGTATCGCTACTACGGCACGCGTTTCGATTGCGGCAGCAAGATCGGCTATCTCAAGGCCACCGTCGAGCTCGCGCTCCAGCATCCGGAAGTGAGCCGCGAATTCGAGGCCTATCTGCGTACCTGCTTGCCCACGCTGGCTGCTGTCGCCTAAGCAGCCGCGCGCTCCGTCGTTTCAGGTGGTGGTTGTTCCGTTGGCCCCGGCCGCTCGCGCGCCGGGGCTTTTTTGCGTGTGCAGGTGCGTGGGTGCGCGATCGTGGTGCGCGCCGTCGGCGCGTGTGCCCTGGCGGGTTTGCTTCGAGCGCGGTACTGCGTGCGGAGCGGGGTGCGCTGGCAAGGCAGGGTGTCACGCCTGAAACCGGTGCCGCAGCGGGCGGCCGGGTGACCGGATCGGCGGTCGGGTTGCGCGATGCACATTGATGTTCGTGACCGCACCGATTCTGCCGGCGCCTGTCGATGTCGCCGCGCCTCGCCTCGCTCGCCGAGCGTCAGCCACCAGCTGTGGTCTGAATCGCGTTTTCCCCGTTCGATCGTTGCCGCGTCCGTGTGGCGTTCAACGCGCCGACGTGCTCGGCCGCGCGACGAAATGCCGGGCCAGCATCGCGGCGATCGGCTTCTTGAAGTCGAGCAGCCGCTTTTCGAGATAGCGCCAGGACAGGTGCGCGAGCAGCACGGCGAGCGCGAACTGCAGCATCTCGGATAGCGTTTCGCGGACGATTTCCGGTATGGCCACGTGCGCCACGTGCGCGGGCAGCACGCCGAAGCGCGCCGGAATCAGGTTGTGGAACAGGTAGAAGCCGTAGCTGATCGTGCCGAGATAGACGAGCGGCGCCCAGTCGAGCAGCGCCACGACCGGATGCTCGGGTTCGCTGACGATCCACAGCAGCAGCGCGCCGAGCGATGCGGACAGGCCGAGATCCGCGAGCCCCGCGAGCGCGTCGGGCAATGCCGTGCACGCGGGCAGCACGAGAAAGAACACGACACCCGCCGCGCCGAGCCAGCCGGGTGGAACGCCGCGCACGGCGGCCGTGCCGCGATCGGCGAGCGCCATCGCGCCAACGCCGCCGAGTGCGATCAGCGCGAAATTCCACGGGGAAAACGCATAGATCAGCACCGGCGACGCGTCGCACAGGTAGAGCGCGAGATGCGCGAGCGCGCACAGCACGACGGCCGCGATGCCGAGCGCGACGTGTCGCGCGGCGGGCACCGCGAGCAGCGCGAGCGGCGCGATCAGATAGAACTGCTGTTCAACCGCGAGGCTCCAGAAGTGCGACGTGGAGCCCGGCCAGCCGTCCTTGACGACGCCGATCCAGTAATTCGACAGGAACGCCGCATGCCACGCGAGCCCGAGATTGACGCCGCGCTGGTAGAACAGCGCGTGCGCGATCGCGAGCGCGGCGAGCAGCAGGTAGTAGACGGGAAAGATCCGCAGCGCGCGCTTCGCGAGGAACAGCGCGAGCGCGTGGCGGCGCGTCATGGTGCCGCATTCGACCGCCTGGCGGTTGCGATGCAGCTCGCCGACGATCAGGAATCCGCTGATGAGGAAAAACGTCCACACGCCAAGCTTGCCGACGTCGACGGCAAGGACGTGGCCCTTGTGGGACAGGAAAACGAGCATGACGGCGAGGGCTCGCAGGCCGTCGAGTCCTTTGACGTATCTGGCTTCGCGCATGGAGGCATCCGGGCATTGAGCGAGCCCAGTATAGGTGCGCAAATATCGAACGTAATTCGCGTTCGGGTGCCTACGTGAAGGCGTTTTTTGATGCTGGAGCGTCGATGAAATCGGTCGCATGCAAAAAAACCTGCGGGAAACCCCGCGAAAACGCATAAAAGTACTGCACGAAGCGTCAAGGCGCTTGTAGAATCCGGCGTTGAAGCGCGCGCGTTGCACGCTTCGTGTATCCAACGACCACACCTGGTAGGAGAAACATGGCGACTTCCGCAAAAAAGGTGGCCAAGAAGGCTGCCGCACCCGCCACCAAGAAAGTGGCTGCCAAAAAGGCTGCGCCCGCGAAGAAAGTAGTGGCCAAGAAGGTTGTCGCGAAGGCGGCACCGGCTGCTCCGACGCCGCTGAAGGACAAGTTCACGAAGGCATCGCTCGCAACGCACATCGCTGAGCGCGCAGCTGTCGAAGTGAAGGCTGTCAAGGCAGTGCTCGTCGCACTCGAGAACGTCGTGCTCGGCTCGGTCCACAAGAAGGGCGCGGGCGAGTTCACGCTGCCGGGTCTGCTGAAGATCACGGCACAAGTCGTGCCGGCGAAGAAGAAGCGCTTCGGCAAGGATCCGTTCACGGGCGAAGAGCGTTGGTTCCCGGCGAAGCCGGCCAGCGTGCGCGTGAAGGCACGTGCGCTGAAGAAGCTGAAGGACGCGGCAGCGTAATGCTGCGCAACGGCTGCCGAATGCATGTCGGCAGCCGTTGCGATGTCCGACGATCCCCGTACGCGAAAGCGTGCGGGGATTTTTATTGCGCTGCGCAAATCGCGCGGCAGCGAAGCAGCGAAGCAGTGAAATGGCGGAAGGTCAGGGACGACGCGTGACGCATGCTGGATGACGTGCCGCGCACGCGCGATGACGAACGGTATCCTCGCTCGTGCTCGCGGTCGATCCGCCGCGACCCGTCGCGCTCGCTGCACCTGTTGCGTGCGCATGGCGAGACACACGCATCGTGACTGACTTCATTCCCGGCGAAATCGCAGCCCAGGTCGCTGCCGCGTGCGACACGATCGAGCGGCATCTCGGCGGGATGCTGAAGGCGATCCACCTGTTCGGATCGGCGTTCGACGGCGGGCTGAAACCGCGCAGCGACGTCGACCTGCTGGTGACGGTGTCGGCCCGGCCCGACGAATCGACGCGGCGTGCGCTGATGCTCGACCTGCTCGCCGTGTCGGCGCCGCCCGGCCACGCCTACGGCATACGCGCACTGGAAGCGACCGTCGTCGCGCACGATGAGGTCGTGCCGTGGCGTCATCCGGCGCGTCGCGAACTGCAGTTCGGCGAGTGGCTGCGTCACGACCTCGAGGCCGGCATCGTTGAACCTCCGCGCGTCGACCACGATCTGGCGATCCTGTTGACGAAGGTGCGGCAGCACAGTGTCGTGCTGGTCGGCTCGCCGGCGGCGGCGCTTTTCGAGCAAGTGCCTGCACGGGATTTTGTCTCTGCGCTGCTGGCGACGGTTGCGCAGTGGAATGCCGAACCGGACTGGCGCGGCGACGAGTGCAACGTGGTGCTCGCGCTCGCGCGCATCTGGTACAGCGCCGCGACCGGCAGGATCGCGCCCAAGGACGTCGCGGCGACATGGGTACTGGAACGCTTGCCGGAAGCCTACCGGCCGGTTGTCGCGGCGGCGCGTGCCGCCTATCTCGGCGGCGAGGAAGATGCGGCGATCCTGTCGGGCGAACCCCTCGCCGCATTCATCGGCTACGCGCGGCGAACGGTCGAATCGATGCTGTCGACGTAGCGGCGGATGCCGCGCGCGGCCGGTTTGGGGGCGACGCCGATGCAGATCATCGGCAATGGCGCGGCAGTCGCACGCGCATGCGGTCGAGCCGGATGCCTGTCGGCGACCCGGCGCGTCATCGCGCACGCGCTGCTTCGTCAGCCCGCCGTACCGGCGTAGGCGGCCTTCAATGCGGCGTCGTCGAGCTTGATCATCTGCATCATCGCGGTGGCCACGCGCGTGGCCTTGACCGTGTCGCGATCGGCCACCATCGGGATCAGCGCTTCCGGAACGATCTGCCACGAGACGCCGTAGCGGTCTCTCAGCCAGCCGCAGGCGTCGGCCGTGCCGCCGTTGTCGAGCAGGGCGTTCCAGTAGCGGTCGAGTTCCGCCTGGTCGGCGCAGCTGACCAGCAGCGAGATCGCGTGGTTGAACGTATCGGTGCGCGGGTGGCTCATCGCGAAGAACGGCTGCCCGAACAGCTCGAACTCGACCATCCGCGTGCCGTCGGTGCCGGGCACCGCCGTGACGCGCACGATGCGCGAATCCGGAAAGATGCCCGCATAGAAGGCTGCGGCTTCTTCGGCTTCCGCCGCGTACCAGAGGAAAGGCGTGATCTTCTGAATCGTCATGGCGTATCTCCTGTCTGTATGGGTCGGGGCGCACATCGCGTGCCGACCTCGATACGACGGATGAAGGCCGTCGAAATCGACACACCGGGGCGAACGGCCGTCGCACCGGGTCCATGGCACCGACAGTGCGGATGGTAGTCGTCCGGCGCGCACATAGCGAGAGAGCCCTGCGTCAGGAAATCATGTTTCCGCCGCATTGCAGCCCCCAGGCGCCGCTGCCGGCCGCCTGACGCGTTCGGTGCCCGGGCATCGGCCGCCGGCCGGTGCAGGCCATGCCGGCCCGCTGGCGACGGACGAAAAAAAAGCCAGCCACGGCCGAAACCGATGACTGGCTTTCCAGTTCGGCGGCAAGGCGTCGGAGACGCCTTGCACGCCGGGTACGTCGTTTTTAGAACTTGTGGCGAATGCCGACCGCGACCATTTCGGCCGAGCTCTTGCCGGCGAAGCCGTACGAAGCGATCGACGCTTGCGCGGTTTGCTGCACGCCGTCGACGAGCTGCGTACCGCTCGCGTGCTGGTATGCGCCAACCAGGTAGACGTCCGTGCGCTTCGACAGCGAGTAGTCCGCGCCGACACCAACCTGGTGGTACTTCGCGCTCGTGTCGCCGCTCGCCTTCGTGTACGAGTAGCCGAGGCCCAGCAGCAGCGGCGGCGTGACCTGGTACGTCACGAACGCGCGGCCCGTGTTGTACTTTTCGGTCGAGCCGAAGCCCGAGAACGCGTCCGGCTTGTACTGTGCGTTGCTGTAGCCGAGGCCGAACGTCACCGGGCCGATCACGTACTGACCTGCAACTTGCGCGATGGCGATCGACTTCGCCGTGGCGTAACCCGAGTTGATCGGGCCGTCGAAGATTGCGTCGGACGTCGTCGAGCCCCAGCCCGTGCGGCCGACAGCCGTCGTCGGCGACGGGTTGTTCGCGTAGAAGTAGCCTGCAGCAACGCCGACCGGGCCGTTGTTGTATGCAGCGGCGACCGACCACGTCTGGCCCGCGCCCGTCTTGCCTGCCACGCCGCCGAGGGCGTACATGCCTTCGACCTGGAAGCCTGCGAACACCGGCGACGTGTACTTGATCGCGTTGCTGACGCGCAGCGAGTTGTCGTTGTTGTCGACGTCGCCCGGCGTGGCCATCACGCTGCCGAAGTAGTTGTCAGCCGTGACTGCCTGTACCAGATCGACCAGCGGGTCGTACTGGCGGCCGAGCGTCAGCGTACCGTACTGGCTGCTTTCGAGGCCGACGAATGCTTGACGGCCGAACATGCGACCACCTTGGTTCAGCTTGCCGGTGCCCGGATCAAAACCGTTTTCCAACTGGAAGATCGCCTTCAGACCACCGCCGAGGTCTTCAGCGCCTTTCAGGCCGAAGCGGCTGCCTTGCAGGTTGCCCGACAGCATTTGCCACGAGTTGTTCGACTGGCCGTCATTGCCGTGAACCCATGCGATCGACGTATCGATCACACCGTACAGCGTGACGCTCGACTGAGCCTGAGCAGCGCCAGCGGCGCCCAGCAGGGCGAGCGAGAGGGTCGAGAGAGCGAATTTCTTCATCGTTGAGTTTCTCCACGCAAGTGATTCATCGTTATTTGTTGCGGATTGGAGAATAGCTCAGTGCCATACGCGCAAGAAAGCTCAAAAAATAAAGTGTCTCGAAAAGGTAACAGCGTTAAAAAGTCTATATATATCAAGCACATCAGCGACTGTTCCTGTTTTTGAAACAGTTGACAATTGCTGCGGCGCGATTGTTTCACTAGTTGATGCGCGTTGCTGCTCGCAACCTGTTTCGGCCCGTTGGCGCACGGAAACGGAGGCTTGCAAACGTTTGCGGTTGCGGCATCGAACGCACGGGCATGCAAGGAACGTGTCAACGCCATGCGGATGCGCGGCGGACAGCGTGGTTGCAAAGCGGCGAACGGGTGTGCGGGGGCGTGTCGCGATGGCGTGAAAAGGGCGAGTCAGTCGTCGCGCATGCGATCGATGGGCCGATCGGCTTGAGCGGACGCGGCCGGTGCGGTACCCGCGCGCCGATGCGCGTTGCCGCGGGCCGCCGCGAATTCCGCGCCGAGCAGCAGCACGATCGCGGAGAAGTACAGCCACATCAGCAGGACCGCGAACGATCCGGCCGCGCCGAATGCGCTTGCGGTGCCTGCGTGCGCGAGGTACAGCGCGAACAGCTTCTTGCCGCCGGAGAACAGGATCGCGGACACGATGCCGCCGATCGCGGCGTCGCGCCACGCGACGCGCGCATCGGGCAGGAACTTCATCAACGATGCGAACGCGGCCGCGAGCACCGCGATGCCGACGAAGAACTGCACGAGGTTCGTGACGATCACGTACGGCGAATTGCCCAGCAGCCAGGTGCCGACGAACGTGATCGCGGTGTCGAGCACGAGCGACACGATCAGCAGGAACGCGACGCCGAGCACGAGCCCGAACGAGATCAGCCGCACGCGCACGAGCCCGAGCATGCTCGACCAGCGGCTTTCGGTGGCCGGCCAGATCACGCTGAGCGCAGCGCTGAGCGATGCGAAGGTGGCCGACGCGCCGATCGCGAGCGCGGCGAACGAGATCATCGTCGCGAGGCCGCCGCGCTGGCCCGCGCGGTGCGCGTTCTGCACGATCGTCTGGATGCTGGCCGCCGCGTCGTCGCCGATCAGCTGGTGCGCCTGTTCGAACACCTGGCCGCGCGCGGCATCGTCGCCGTAGAACCAGCCGGCCACCGCGATCACCATCACGAGCATCGGCGCGAGCGAGAACGCGGAGAAAAAGGCGATGCCGGCGGCCATTGCGGAGCAGCGGTCGGCCGAGAAGCGCTTGAATGCGGTGAGGGCCCAGTTGGCCTGTTGTTGCGCGAGACGGGTGGCTTCGGAGGTGATCGGTCGTTTCATGACGGTTCGGTTGCGTGCGGATTGCGGATCATCGTTGGCAATCAGACAATTCAGTATTGATCCGAAGATTCGAACATAGTTGCGCGAACTGTCTATAATTCCTTTCAGTTTCCCCCCGTTACTATCTTCACGCCCCGATAATTGGGGCTTTGGCCAGCCAGGCCCGGCATGATTCTCGCCCCCAGTCGCAGTCATGATCCGGGGGGTGTTGTCACCGGGCCTGGTGGGTGGCTGGTGATCGCTGATAGGGGTTTGGCCGGGATATCCCGACGCCGTCCGTAACGTGGATGCCGAGACTTGCCACCGTTGTTGCAGGCCAATCCGTTCACTCTGCTCAAACTTCGATGCAAGACACTCAACAACATGGCGCCGTCGATGTCTTTATCGGCGTCGATGTCGGTAAAGGCCAGCATCACGCCGTGGCACTCGATCGGAACGGTAAGCGCCTGTACAACAAGGCGCTACCCAACGACGAGGCCAAGCTACGCGCCCTCATCGCCGAACTCAAGACTCACGGCCGACTCCTGTTCGTCGTCGATCAGCCTTCCACCATCGGCGCGCTTCCTGTAGCCGTCGCCCGTGCTGAAGGCGTCCTCGTCGCCTATCTGCCGGGACTGGCCATGCGTCGCATCGCCGACCTACATGCAGGCGAAGCCAAGACCGATGCCCGCGATGCCGCGATTATTGCCGAGGCTGCCCGCTCGATGCCGCATACGCTGCGCTCGCTTCGATTGGCGGACGAGCAGCTCGCCGAACTCACCATGCTGTGCGGCTTCGACGACGATCTTGCCGACCAAGTCACTCAAACCAGCAACCGCATTCGCGGCTTGCTCACCCAGATTCATCCCGCTCTCGAACGCGTTCTTGGACCGCGCCTCGACCATCCAGCGGTGCTCGATCTGCTTGAGCGCTACCCGTCGCCCGCCGCGCTTGCCGCCGTCAGCGAGAAGACACTCGCCAATCGCCTGACCAAGCTCGCTCCTCGCATGGGCAAAGGCTTGGCGACCGAGATCGTTCAGGCACTGAGCGAACAAGCCGTGACCGTGCCCGGCACGCAAGCTGCCACCATCGTCATGCCTCGCTTGGCCCAGCAGCTTGCGGCCTTGCGTAAGCAACGCGACGAGGTCGCCGCCGAAGTTGAGCGGCTGGTGCTTGCGCACCCTCTTTGGCCGGTCCTGACCAGCATGCCGGGAGTCGGCGTCAGGACCGCCGCCAGACTCCTGACCGAAGTCGCCCACAAGGCCTTCGCTTCGGCCGCCCACTTGGCGGCCTACGCTGGTCTTGCCCCGGTCACCCGGCGCTCGGGCTCATCCATCCGTGGTGAGCATCCATCCAGACGCGGCAACAAAGTGCTCAAGCGCGCCTTGTTCCTATCCGCCTTCGCTGCCTTGCGAGATCCTGTCTCGCGGGCTTACTACGCGCGCAAGATCCAGCAGGGCAAGCGCCACAACCAAGCGCTCATCGCGCTGGCACGGCGACGCTGCGACGTCCTGTTCGCCATGCTGCGCGACGGCACCATTTACCAACCCAAGTCAGCCCCTAACGCTTGACGAAGGACATAGGGGCACCCCCCACAATAACGCCGAGACCAGCCATGCTACAAATGTCCCGGCGCCAGTTCCTGAAGGTGACGGCTACGTCGCTTGCCGGATCGAGTCTAGCCCTGATGGGCTTCTCTCCGTCCGAAGCGCTCGCCGAAGTCCGACAGTACAAGCTGGCGCGCACAGTCGAAACGCGCAACACCTGTCCTTACTGTTCAGTGGGTTGCGGCATCCTGATGTACAGCCTCGGAGACGGCGCGAAGAACGCCCAGCCGAGCATCATCCACATCGAAGGCGATCCCGATCATCCTGTCAATCGCGGCACGCTGTGCCCGAAGGGCGCGAGCCTGATCGACTTCATCCACAGCCCGAGCCGCCTGACGCACCCCGAGTATCGTGCGCCCGGCTCGGACAAGTGGGAACCGATCTCGTGGAATGACGCGCTCGACCGCATCGCGAAGCTGATGAAGGCCGACCGCGACGCGAACTTCGTCGAGACGGCGGAAGACGGTGCGAAGGTCAACCGCTGGCTGACCACCGGCATGCTGGCCGCATCGGCGGGCAGCAACGAGGTCGGCTACCTGACGCACAAGACCATCCGCAGTCTCGGGATGCTCGCATTCGACAATCAGGCGCGTGTCTGACATGGCCCGACGGTGGCAGGTCTTGCCCCGACGTTTGGCCGTGGAGCGATGACGAACCATTGGGTCGACATCAAGAACGCGGACGTGATTCTCGTGATGGGCGGCAATGCAGCCGAGGCCCATCCGTGCGGTTTCAAGTGGGTAACGGAGGCGAAGGCGCACCGCAAGGCGCGGCTGATCGTCGTCGACCCGCGCTTTACGCGTACGGCCTCGGTGGCCGACTACTACGCGCCGATCCGCACCGGCACCGACATCGTCTTCCTGGGCGGCGTCATCAACTATCTGCTGACGAACGACAAGATCCAGCATGAGTACGTGAAGAACTACACGGACTTCTCGTTCATCGTGCGCGAGGATTTCGCGTTCAACGACGGCATCTATTCCGGCTACGACGCCCAGAAGCACGCGTACCCGGACAAATCGAGCTGGGACTACGAGCGTGGCGACGACGGCTTCGCGAAGGTCGACCCGACGCTGCAGCATCCGCGTTGCGTGGTCAACCTGCTGAAGCAGCACTACGCGCGCTATACGCCGGACATGGTCCAGCGGGTCTGCGGCACGCCGAAGGAGAAATTCCTGAAGGTGTGCGAGATGCTCGCGACCACCGCCGTTCCCGGCCGCGCCGGCACGATCCTGTACGCGCTCGGCTGGACGCACCACTCGATCGGTGCGCAGATGATCCGCACCGGCGCGATGGTGCAGCTGCTGCTCGGCAACATCGGCATCGCCGGTGGCGGGATGAACGCGCTGCGCGGTCACTCGAACATCCAGGGGTTGACCGACCTCGGGCTGATGTCGAACCTGCTGCCGGGCTACATGACGCTGCCGATGCAGTCCGAGCAGGATTTCGACGGCTACATCAAGAAGCGCGTGCAGCAGCCGCTGCGGCCGAACCAGTTGAGCTACTGGAAGAACTACAAGGCCTTCCACGTGAGCTTCATGAAGTCCTGGTGGGGCGACGCGGCGACCGCCGAGAACAACTGGGGCTACGACTACCTGCCGAAGCTGGACAAGCAGTACGACCTGCTGCAGGTGATCGAGCTGATGAATGCCGGCAAGATGAACGGCTACATCTGCCAGGGCTTCAACCCGCTTGCGGCGTCGCCTTCGAAGGTGAAGACGGCAGCCGGCCTCGCGAAGCTGAAGTGGCTCGTGATCATGGATCCGCTCGCGACCGAGACCTCCGAGTTCTGGAAGCATCACGGCGACTACAACGACGTCGATGCATCGAAGATCCAGACCGAGGTGTTCCGCCTGCCGACCACGTGCTTTGCGGAGGAAAACGGTTCGCTCGTGAGTTCGAGCCGCGTGCTGCAATGGCACTGGAAGGGCGCGGAGCCGCCGGGCGAGGCGCGTAGCGACCTCGAGATCATGTCGGGGCTGTTCCTGCGCATGCGCAAGATGTACCAGACGGACGGCGGCAAGTATCCGGATCCGATCGTCAACCTGACCTGGCCGTACGCGAACCCGGAAAGCCCGACGCCCGAAGAGCTCGCGATGGAGTTCAACGGGCGTGCGCTCGCCGATCTGCCCGATCCGAAGGATCCGGCCAAGACGCTCGTGAAGAAGGGCGAGCAGCTGGCCGCGTTCGCGCAGCTGAAGGACGACGGCACGACCGCGAGCGGCTGCTGGATCTTCTGCGGGGCATGGACGCAGGCCGGCAACCAGATGGGGCGGCGCGACAACGCCGACCCGACCGGCATCGGCCAGACGCTGAACTGGGCGTGGGCGTGGCCGGCGAACCGGCGGATCCTGTACAACCGCGCGTCGTGCGACGTGAGCGGCAAGCCGTTCGACCCGACCCGCAAGCTGATCGGCTGGAACGGCAGCGCGTGGAAGGGCGCCGACATTCCGGACTTCAAGGCGGACGAACCACCCGAAAACGGGATGGGGCCGTTCATCATGAACCCGGAGGGCGTCGCACGCTTCTTCGCACGCGCGGGGATGAACGAAGGGCCGTTCCCCGAGCACTACGAGCCGTTCGAGACGCCGCTCGACGCGAACCCGCTGCACCCGAACAATCCGCAGGCGCTGAACAACCCGGCTGCCCGCGTGTTCCCGGACGACCGCGCGTCGTTCGGCAAGGTGGCGGACTTCCCGCACGTGGCGACGACGTACCGGCTGACCGAGCATTTCCACTACTGGACCAAGCATGCGCGGCTGAACGCGATCATCCAGCCCGAGCAATTCGTCGAGATCGGCGAAGACCTCGCGAAGGAAGTCGGCGTTGCGCATGGCGAGCGCGTGAAGGTGTCGTCCAAGCGCGGCTACATCGTCGCGGTCGCCCTCGTCACGAAGCGGATCAAGCCGCTGACGGTCGACGGCAAGAAGGTCCAGACGGTCGGCGTCCCGTTGCACTGGGGCTTCAAGGGTCTGACGAAGCCCGGCTATCTCGCCAATACCCTGACTCCGTCCGTAGGCGACGGCAACTCCTATACACCGGAATTCAAGTCGTTCCTGGTGAAGGTCGAAAAGGCGTAAGGGGGAAGAGATGGCATTGCAATCGCTGGATATCAAGCGCGTCTCGGCCACCACGACGCCACCGCCCACGGTGCGCGAACCGGTGACCGGGAGCGTCGCGAAGCTGATCGACGTATCGAAGTGCATCGGCTGCAAGGCATGCCAGACGGCATGCATGGAGTGGAACGACCTGCGCGACGAAGTCGGCACCAACGTCGGCGTGTACGACAACCCGGCCGACCTCTCCGAGCACTCGTGGACGGTCATGCGGTTCTCCGAATACGAGAACCCGGCGGGCGACCTCGAGTGGCTGATCCGCAAGGACGGCTGCATGCACTGCGAGGATCCGGGCTGCCTGAAGGCGTGTCCGTCGCCGGGCGCGATCGTGCAGTACAACAACGGGATCGTCGATTTCCACGAGGAGAACTGCATCGGTTGCGGCTATTGCGTGACCGGCTGCCCGTTCAACGTTCCGCGGATCTCGAAGAAGGATCATCGCGCGTACAAGTGCACGCTCTGTTCCGACCGCGTCGCGGTCGGCCAGGAACCGGCCTGCGTGAAGACCTGCCCGACGGGCGCGATCGTGTTCGGCACCAAGGAGGACATGAAGCAGCACGCGGCCGAGCGGATCGAGGACCTGAAGGAGCGCGGCTTCGAGCATGCGGGGCTGTACGACCCGCAGGGCGTCGGCGGCACGCACGTGATGTACGTGCTGCACCACGCGGACAAGCCGTCGCTGTACCACGGGCTGCCCGACAACCCGTCGATCAGCCCGATGGTGAAGCTGTGGAAGGGCATCGCGAAGCCGCTCGCGGTCGCCGGCATCGCGCTGACGGCGCTCGCCGGGTTCTTCCACTATGTCCGGGTCGGTCCGAACGAGGTGAGCGACGAAGAGGAATCGGCCGCGCGCGACGAGGCGCGACGCATCAAGGAGGACGCGAAATGAAGCACGACGACCCCAACCTGATCGTCCGCTACTCGGCGAACGAGCGCACGAACCACTGGATCACCGCGATCACGTTCGTGTTGCTCGCGCTGTCCGGGCTCGCGCTGTTCCATCCGTCGATGTTCTGGCTGACCGCGCTGTTCGGCGGCGGCCAGTGGACGCGGATCCTGCATCCGTTCGTCGGCCTCGTGATGTTCGTGTCGTTCGCGATCCTGGTGGTGCGCTTCTGGCACCACAACGCGCTCGACGCGGACGACCGGCAGTGGCTGAAGCAGATCGGCGACGTGCTGACCAACCAGGAAGACAAGCTGCCGCCTGTCGGGCGCTATAACGCCGGGCAGAAGCTGCTATTCTTTACGCTGGTGGCGTGCCTGCTGCTGCTCCTGCTGTCGGGAGTCGTGATCTGGAGGCGCTACTTCTCGTTCTACTTCCCGATCGGGGTGATCCGCGCGGCCGCTGTCGTGCATGCCGTGGCGGCCTTCGTGCTGATCGCGAGCATCATCGTGCACATTTACGCGGCGTTGTGGGTGAAGGGCTCGATCGGCGCGATGGTGCGTGGCACCGTCACGCTGGGCTGGGCTCGCAAGCATCACCCGAAGTGGTTCCGTGAAAGCGTGAAGTAACGCACCGGAGCGGGGCGGTACGCCGGTTGCGGCGTATCGTTCCGCCAACCGTCGGAATCGCCAGAAGCGCCGATTCGTCGGCGCTTGTTTTTTTGGAAGACATTTTTGTGACACAACGCATTCTCGAACCGACCGAGATCTCGGCACTCGATCATTCGGCCATCCCGCGCTTTCGCCTGCCGGAGCGCGCCACCGCGTTCTCGGCACGCGCCGCGCGGCTGCGCAAGCTGGCCGACCTGAACCCGATCAGCGGCTACCTGCGGCTGATGGCTACCGTCGCCGATGCGCAGCACGCGACGCTGCAAACGCTCGAACTGCCGCTGCCGTCGAAGGAAGCGATCGCGCTTGCGCAGCAGCATTCGATGCCGCTGGTGCCGGCGCTCGACGGCGAGCGCGACCCGCGCTGGCGCGCCGTGCTGTACGAACTGCTCGACCGCGTCGAAGGCGCCGGGCTCGTCAACCCGCAGCTCGCGAAGCTGCTCGACCGGCTGCGCCTGATGGCGCCCGCCGAACTCGACGCGCAAGCCGACGCGATCCTCGCGCTGCGCTTCGCCGAAGTCGACCCGGCCACCGCGCCGTTCCTGATGGCCGCGCTGCAGGTCGTCTGGACGGATCTCGCCAGCCGCGTTTCACCGGCCGACGTCCCGTATCTCGACCAGCCGGGCCTGTGCCCCGTGTGCGGCACGCACCCGGTCGCGAGCGTCGTGCGGGTCGGCGGCCAGTACCAGGGCTACCGCTTCCTGCAGTGCGGGCTGTGCACGACCGAGTGGCACATGGTGCGCACGAAGTGCTCGCACTGCGATTCGACGAAGGGCATCGCGTATCACGGGATCGAGGGCGGCAGCGAAGCCGTCAAGGCCGAATCGTGCGACGAGTGCAAGACCTATCGCAAGATCGGCTATCAGGAGAAGGACTACGAGTTCGAGCCGCTGGCGGACGATCTCGCGAGTCTCACGCTCGACCTGCTGATGAACGAGGCCGGCTACCAGCGCAGCTCGCCGAATCCGCTGCTGTGGCCGGACGTTCCGCGGGAAGCGGAATGACGGCACGGGGCCGGAGGCGGTGCGCGAGCGCCGGCTTCGGCCGACTGCGAAGCATGAGACTGGAGCCACTTCGACGTGACCGAACCGGGTTTGAATGAACTGAATGCCGTGCTGGCGCGCGTGCCGTCGGTCGAGCGCGTGCTGTCGTCGGCGCCGCTGCAACCGCTGCTCGCCGACTACGGCCGTACGCGCGTGCTGAACGCAGTGCGCGCCGAGCTCGAACGCTGGCGTATCGCCGCGCAGCGCGATCCGGCGGCGTCCGAGCCGCTCGACGAGCCGCATATCGCCGCGGCCGTCGCACGCACGCTGGCCGCGCAGAGCGCGGGCGCGGTGCGCACCGTGTTCAACCTGACCGGCACCGTGCTGCACACGAACCTCGGGCGCGCGCTGTTGCCCGACGACGCGGTGCGCGCGGTGGTCGACGTGCTCACGCGGCCGGTCAACCTCGAATTCGACCTTGCCACGGGCCGCCGCGGCGATCGCGACGACCTGATCGACGATCTGTTGTGCGAACTGACGGGCGCGGAAGCCGCGACCGTCGTCAACAACAACGCGGCAGCCGTGCTGCTGGCGCTGTCGGCGCTCGCGACGAAGCGGGAAGTCGTCGTGTCGCGCGGCGAGTTGGTCGAGATCGGCGGCGCATTCCGCATCCCCGACATCATGAGCCGCGCGGGCGCAAGGCTGCGCGAAGTCGGCACCACCAACCGCACCCATCTGCGCGACTACGCGGAGGCAATCGGCCCGCGCACCGCGCTGCTGATGAAGGTGCACTGCAGCAACTATGCGATCAGCGGCTTCACGAAGGAGACGACGCTCGCCGAACTCGCGCCGCTCGCGCGCGAGCACGGGCTGCCGGTCGCCGTCGATCTCGGCAGCGGCACGCTCGCCGACCTGTCGCAATGGGGCCTGCCGCACGAGACGACCGTGCAGGAAACCGTTGCCGCCGGCGCAAACGTTGTCACGTTCAGCGGCGACAAGCTGCTCGGCGGGCCGCAGGCCGGCCTGATCGTCGGCGATCGCGCGCTGATCGCGAAGATCAAGAAACATCCGCTCAAGCGTGCGCTGCGGGTCGGAAAGCTGACGCTCGCGGCGCTCGAACCCGTGCTGCGCCTCTACCAGTCACCCGAGTTCCTGCGCGACCGGCTCACGACGCTGCGCCTGCTGACGAGAGCGCAGCGCGAGATCGCCGAGGCCGCCGAACGCGTGCGCCCGGTGCTGCAGGCCGCGCTCGGCAGCGGTTTCGACGTGACGGTCGAGCCGATGTTCAGCCAGATCGGCAGCGGCGCGCTGCCGGTCGACCAGTTGCCGAGCGCCGGGCTCGTCGTACGCACGGCGGACGGCAAGCGCGGCGGCCGTGCGCTGGCGCAACTCGAGAAGCGGCTGCGCGAATGGCCGCGCCCGGTGATCGGCCGCGTGGCCGACAATGCGCTGCGGCTCGACCTGCGCTGCCTCGAAGCCGCCGACGAGGCGGTATTCGTCGCGCAATGCGTGCCGCTCGCGGGGCCCGCTGCATGATCGTCGGTACCGCCGGACACATCGATCACGGCAAGACGACGCTGGCGCGCGCGCTGACGGGCGTCGATACCGATCGCCTGAAGGAAGAGAAGGCGCGCGGCATCTCGATCGAGCTCGGTTACGCGTATACGCCGCTCGACAACGGCGACGTGCTCGGCCTGATCGACGTGCCGGGCCACGAGAAGCTGATTCATACGATGGCGGCCGGCGCGTGCGGGATCGACTTCGCGCTGCTCGTGATTGCCGCCGACGACGGCGTGATGCCGCAGACGCGCGAGCATCTCGCGATCCTGCAACTGCTCGGCGTCACGCATGGCGCCGTCGCGCTGACGAAGTGCGACCGCGTCGACGCCGCGCGCGTTGCCGAGGTGCGCGACGAAATCGCCACGTGGCTGCACGACTCGACGCTGGCCGGCGTGCCGATCTTCGAAACCCGGGCGACGGCCGCGGACGATCCGGGCGTCGCCGCGTTGAAGCGTCATCTGGCCGATGCGGCGATCGCGTGGCGTGGCCGCCGCGACGACGGGCTGTTCCGGCTCGCGGTCGATCGCGTGTTTACGCTCGCGGGGCAGGGCACCGTCGTGACGGGCACCGCGTTCGCGGGCCGCGTCGCGACCGGCGACATGCTCGCGATCGTGCGCACGGGCGGCGCGGCGCGCGTGCGCAGCATCCATGCGCAGAACCGGCCGGTCGAGGCCGGCCGCGCGGGCGAGCGTTGCGCACTGAATCTGGCCGGGGTCGACAAGGCCGACGTCGAGCGCGGCGATACCGTCGCCGATGCGCGGCTCGTCGCGACGTCGCCGCGTCTGGACGTCGAGCTGACGCTGCTCGCGGATGCGGGGCTCACGCTGACGCACTGGGCGCCGCTGCACGTGCATCTCGGCACGCTGCATCGCGTCGCGCACGTCGCGCTGCTCGATGGCGACACGCTTGCGCCTGGCCAGCGGATGCGCGTGCAACTGGTATTCGACGAGCCGGTGTTTGCGCTGCCGGGCGACCGGTTCATCGTCCGCAATCCGCAGGCGACGCGCACGGTCGGCGGCGGCCACGTGCTCGACCCGTTCGGGCCGGCGCGCAAGCGTCGTACGCCCCAGCGCCGCGCGTGGCTCGACGCGCTGGCCGAGTGGCTCGACGCAGGGCGCCTCGATGCGCTGCTCGCGCAGGCGCCGCTCGGCATCCCGCGCGCGATGCTCACGCACCTGACGGGTTTCGCGCCGAACGCGCTGGCGTTGCCGGATGACGCGCTGGCGATCGGGCAGCGCGACGCCGCGTCGAACGACGGCGCGGTGATTGCACATGCGCACTGGCGTGCGCTGCAGACGCGGGCGATCGAGACGCTGCGCACGTATCACGAGCGCATGCCCGACGAGCAGGGGCTCGACGCCGCGCGCTTGCGGCGGATGGCTGCGCCGCTCGCCGGCGATGCGCTGTGGCGCGCGCTCGTCGATGCGCTGGTGGCGGGCGGCGAAGTCGCGCGAAGCGGGCCGTGGCTGCATCTGCCATCGCACTCGGTGAGTCTCGAGCCGCGAGAGGAGGCGCTGGCGCAGCAACTGCTGCCGCTGATTCATGCGGGGCGCTTCGATCCGCCGTGGGTGCGCGACCTGGCCCGCGACACGGGCGCGGCCGAGGACGCGGTGCGTACCTTGCTGCGCAAGCTCGCACGGCGCGGTGACGTGCAGCAGGTCGTGCGCGACCTGTTTTATCACGCGGACGTCGTGCGCGAGCTTGCGGAGCTGGTCGCGCATCTCGCGCCGTCGCGCGACGGCGGGCTCGATGCCGCGACGTTTCGCGATGCGACGGGGCTCGGCCGCAAGCGCGCGATCCAGATTCTCGAGTTCTTCGATCGGGTTGGGTATACTCGCTTCCACCGCGATCTTCACTTCCTGCGGCCTGACAGCGGTTGGGCGGGTATTCAGGCGTAGGCGCTCGTTGTTCTTTGGGTTCTTTTCCTCACGGAAGGCATTCGTATCCGGTGGTACGGCCGGGCTTCAAACCCGGTTGGGGGTGTCAGACACTCCCGGGTAGGTTCGACTCCTGCTGCCTTCCGCCATCAGCCATCCCCGGTGGGGATTAAAATGGCTCGAATGGGTCGAAATGGGTGATTTCATGGATTCGTCCGTACCGCTTCTGCTGGAAGCCGTCGATGCCGACAAGGCAAAGCTGGACGCAGCGCGTCCGCTTCCGCCGCATACGCTGGCGTCATTGCGCGAAAAGCTGATGCTGGAGTGGACCTATCATTCGAATGCGATCGAAGGCAACACGCTGACCTTGCGGGAAACGAAGGTCGTGCTGGAAGGCATTACGGTCGGCGGCAAATCGCTGCGCGAGCATTTCGAAGCCACGAATCATCGCGACGCGATTCTCTATGTCGAGGAAATCGTCCGCAAGCAGGAAACGCTGTCAGAGTGGCAGATCCGGAATATTCACGGGCTGGTACTCAAGGGTATCGACGACGGCGAGGCGGGCAGGTATCGCCGGGAGAACGTCGTGATCGCTGGAGCAAGCACGACGCCACCGGATTTCCTGCATTTGCCGGCCGAGATGGCCGCGCTCATGGATTGGGACACGCAGGCGGGGGCGATGCATCCCGTGGCACGTGCGGCCGAACTGCATACGCGGTTCGTCAAGATCCATCCGTTTGTCGACGGCAATGGAAGAACCGGGCGGTTGCTGCTGAACTTCGAACTGATGAAGTCCGGCTACCCGCCGGCCGTCATTTGCAAGGAAGATCGGCTGGCTTACTACGATACGCTGGACGAAGCGTGCACAACTGGCGACTACAGCGGCATTACTCGCCTCGTGGCCGAGTCCGTCCAGCGCTCGCTCGATGCCTACCTCGGCGTGCTTGGATTGCGCACGTAGGCGAGCAATCCCGAACGCCTGTCGGAATGGCCCGATCACTGGGGCGTCCCGTCTCGACCGGTTACTTCGATTCCTGCTGCCTTCCGCCACGCGGTGTTTTTGCGATTCGGCTCGTGCGTGCGGGGGAATCGCGATTGCCCATATCGAGAGCACTTCATTCACCTCGACTTCAACGAAGCGCACCTTGTCATGCGGCGTCTCCGGACGAGTCGCCGAATCTGACTCCACGATTGCCGGAACCGCCTGCATCGGGCGCGATTCGCTTCCCATCACATTGGAATCGGGCCGGGATCCCGACTCAACGCGCGCCGATCAGCGGAACGCACCCCGTACCAACCGCCAACCGGATTGCTTTCAATCGTCGGAATCGACGTCGTCATTCTGTCATTCGAGAATGGGAGTTGCTCTTTTGTTTTTAATGGGCAAAATAATAAACAAAAATAGGAATTCACTAATGAAATAGAATTCCGATGCATGCACGGTCGACCGATTCAATCAGTGATATCAATCATCATGCGAAATCGAGTGGCGGGCGTATGATGCATCGTCCCGATCGCCCTGAATTCAAATAGCCGGCACACGGCTGCCGCGACCATCTCGCAGCCGGGAATAATCAAAAAAAGTCGTTTTATAACGGGCGACCCGGAAATGACGAAGCAGTCTCAAGCGCATCCGCCTTGGCATGTCGCGTGCATCAGGAGAGATGTCCGGTCGCCAGTGAGTTTGTCGTGAATAGTCGAAGGAGACCGCCGCGCCCGTGACAAAGAAGGGGATGCCCTTTCAATTGTCGACGGGGATCCATCTTGAAACTCACCGCACGCGAGACGGTCGTGTTGGGCTTGATCGCGCAAGGCCTGACCGACCGTGAAATTGCGGTCGTACTGGCCGTTTCCGTATATACCGCGCGCAAGCATCGCGAAAATCTCCTCAATAAATTCGGCTTCAAGAAATCAGCGCAACTGACCATGCGCTATTTCATTCTTTTTCCTGACGTGCTCAAAAAAACGGTATCCAGCGTCGTCCGGATCCGTTCTCGTCGCGCGAACGCGAGATCCTGAACCTGCTCGCCGCCGGCATGAGCGACAAGCAGGTCGCCCGCGCGCTCGGCATCAGCGACCAGACCGTCCGCAAGCATCGCGCACATCTTCTCCGCAAGACCGCCTCGCCCAACATCTGTGCGCTCCTCCATACGGCCGTGTGTTCCGGCTGGCTCACGGACCCATTTCCCGTTGCGATGCCCGACTCGCCGTAGCGAGATGCATACCGCATTTGCCGTATGGAACCGGCAGGACCCGACTCGCAGAATCGACTTGCCGATTCGTCCGATGTTTCCGTCGACCCATGCGTAGCGGGCCGATGGAGGCGTCGCCGGCCGGCATGTCGACGGTGCACGCGACGCAGGGCCTGCGGCGCGTGTGCCGATAGTTTCCTCTTCATCAAGGACTCGAAAATGACTCATGTACACCATGCATTGCCGGGGGTACCGCTCGCTGTTTCGGGACACGTTCCGGCTTACGCGACGACGGTTGCGCAAGGGGAGTTCGCGCCGCAGGGCATCGGCGGCGCGGTCATCGGTACCGCTGCGCCGGTACTCGGCGAATTGCTCGGCCGGCTCGGCGGGCTGCTGCCGTTCGTCGCGCAACCGCAGGCGGCGTTCGCCCCGCAAGGCGTGTTCGGCGACATCCTGAAATCGGTCGCACCGACGGTGGGCACGGTCGCTGGCCAAGTGGGCGGGCTGCTGCCGTTCTCGGCGCAGCCGCAGGCAGCGTTCGCTCCGCAGGGCATCGGCGGCGCGGTTATCGGTACCGCTGCGCCGGTGCTCGGCGAATTGCTCGGCCGGCTCGGCGGGCTGCTGCCGTTCTCGGCGCAACCGCAAGCGGCGTTTGCACCGCAAGGTGTGTTCGGCGACATCCTGAAATCGGTCGCACCGACGGTCGGTACGGTCGCCGGGCAACTGGGTGGCCTGCTGCCGTTCGCGGCCCAGCCGCAGGCGACGTTCGCGCCGCAAGGCATCGGCGGCGCGGTCATCGGTACCGCTGCGCCGGTACTCGGCGAATTGCTCGGCCGGCTCGGCGGGCTGCTGCCGTTCTCGGCTCATCCGCAGGCGGCGTTCGCGCCGCAAGGCGTGTTCGGCGACATCCTGAAGTCGGTCGCGCCGACGGTTGGCACGGTCGCCGGCCAATTGGGCGGGGTGCTGCCGTTCTCGGCTCATCCGCAAGCGGCGTTCGCCCCACAAGGTGTGTTCGGCGACATCCTGAAGTCGGTCGCGCCGACGGTTGGCACGGTCGCCGGGCAACTGGGTGGCCTGCTGCCGTTCTCGGCTCATCCGCAAGCGGCGTTCGCCCCGCAAGGCGTGTTCGGCGACATCCTGAAGTCGGTCGCGCCGACGGTTGGCACGGTCGCCGGGCAACTGGGTGGCCTGCTGCCGTTCTCGGCTCATCCGCAGGCGGCGTTCGCCCCGCAAGGCGTGTTCGGCGACATCCTGAAGTCGGTCGCACCCACCGTCGGCACGGTCGCCGGGCAACTGGGCGGGCTGCTGCCGTTCTCGGCCCAGCCCCAGGCGGTATTCGCGCCGCAGGGTATCGGCGGCGCGGTCATCGGTACCGCCGCCCCGGTGCTGGGCGAATTGCTCGGCCGGCTCGGCGGCCTGCTGCCGTTCTCCGTGATGCCCACCCAGCCGTCATTCCACTGACCTGTCGCAACGACAGACCTGCGCCACCCTGCGGTTCCCGCGGGGGCGCACTCGGCGGACGCCCGTCGCGCAACGATCCGGTCGTTTCGGGATGCGCGTCCGTCGCTTGCGACCGACTGACCCATGGCGTGCCTCGAGTGTCGCGCCGCGAAGGAGATTGCGATGGACAAGGACAAGAAGCCAACCGCCGCGAAGGCGGCAGCCGTGCCGGCGGACGGTGTCGCCGCCGCACCGGATGTCGTGCCGCCCGATTCGGCCGACGATGCGGTTCATGTGACGAGCGGCAAGCGCCAGTATCTGATTGCGCCGCGGCGCGGCGCGCTCGCTCGCCAGGCCGCAGTGACGCCGATGTCGGCACACGACCTCGACAATGCGGTCGGCCGGCTGCCCGGCGTCGAAGTCGTGCGTGTGATCAACAGCCACAAGAACGCGCAGATGATGTCCGCGCGGCCGGACGAAGCGACCGACACGTACATCGTCAAGATGGACCCCGCGCACGCGCAGCTGCTGCAGGCGACGGCGCCGCCGGAAATGATCGTCGAGGAAGACCATCCGCTCGGCTACGGGAAAAAGCCGGAACAGGAATCCGGCGTCGAGCTTCGTCCGCAGGCGGCAATCGCGTCGACGATCCTGCGCCCGGTGACGATCCGCGTGCTGGGCGCGGACGATCAACCCCAGCCCGGCGTTCCGGTGACGCTCGCGGGCGACGGCTTCCCGGTGAGCGGCACCACCGACGCGCGAGGCGAAACGACACTGGCCGTCGCGCAGATGGCGCCCGGTCCGCTCCAGTCGCTGGCAGTGCGGCCGGCCCACACGTACTGGAATGTCCACCTGTCGGCGCCGCTGCTGTCGAGCGATCAGGCGAATGTGGTGCGCCTTACGCCGTTGTCGCAGCCGAACCCGAACGTGCCGCCGCATGCCCCCTTCGGGTGGGGGCAGCGCCTGATGGGCCTCGACGAGCTTCCCGCCACGACGACGGGGCGGGGCGTCCGCGTCGCGATCGTGGATTCGGGGGCGGACGCGTCGCATCCGCTGCTGAACCATATCGTGCGCGGTGCCGATCTGACCAACGATCAGAACCCGGATACCTGGAAGGACGACGTGATCGGCCACGGATCGCATTGCGCGGGCGTGATCGCCGCGCGCATCAGTCCGCAGGCCGCCGACGCGCAGATGGCGATGCGCGGCTTCGCGCCCGATGCGGAGATTCACGTGCTGAAGATCTTCCCCGGCGGCCAGTTCAGTACGCTGATCCAGGCGCTCGACTATTGCATCGATCACGACATCGACGTCGTGAACCTGAGCCTCGGCGCGCCGCAGGCGTCGCTCGCCGTCGAGCAGAAGCTGATGGAGGCCGTGCAATCCGGCGTCGCATGCATCGTCGCGGCCGGCAATTCGGGCGGCCCGGTCCAGTACCCGGCGTCGTCGCCGTACGTGCTCGCGGTGTCGGCGCTGGGTCTGCATCGCGAGTTGCCGGTCAACACGTGGGAGCAGACGCAAATCGTCGCGCAGGCTGCGACGCCTGACGGTCTCTTCTCGCCGACGTTCTCGTGCCACGGTCCTCAGATCGGCGTGTGCGGGCCGGGAGTGGGCGTCGTATCGACGGTGCCGGGCGCGGCGTTCAATGCCGAATCCGGCACGTCGATGGCGGCGCCGCACATCACGGGGCTCGCGGCGCTGCTGGTGAGCGATCCGCAGATCGCCGGCCATCTCGGGCCGCGCCGGCCGGAACGCGTCGCCGCGCTGTTTCAGCTGATCCGGATGATCTGCACGCCGATCGTGCAGTACGACGTCACGAACCGCTTCGGCGCTGGCCTGCCGCGCTTCCAGAACCTTCGCCAGCTGTTGCAGCAAGCGGGCCGCTGACGGCGCGCGTGCCGCGCCGGCCGCCGGCCGATTCCGTCGGCCGGCGCAAGTCGTCACACACGAGGAGAAACGCATCATGTCGACCCTGTTGCGCATTGCCCGGGCTGCCTGCGCCGCCAGCCTGATCCTGACCTGCGCCGGCGCGCACGCGCAGGACTGGACGCTGGTGCTGTCCTGGAAGCTTGGCGAGTGCGTCGGCGGCGATGGCGCCCAGACGTGCACGCCGGGCCAGTCGCCGTCCGCGCGCCAGGCCGCGGACGGCACGCCGATCTGGATCACGGCGATCGGCCTGTACACGCCGCGGCGCGACTGCGACACGACGCCGGTGCCGGCCGGCACGCTGTCCGACGATGCCGCGCCGTATATCGCGCCGGCGAGCGCCGACGCCTTCCAGCAGCACTGGAACCGCTATGGGAGCTGCACGGGATACGCGCCTGCCGGTTATGCCGCCGAGCTTGCGGCAATGGCGCGTGCGGTCGGCCTCACGAATCTCGGCCGCTACCTGGGGGAGCACGACAACAAGGTGGTGCGGCTCGACGAGCTGAAGAACGCGCAACTGCACGATTTCTTCCTCGGCGCGGACAAGTCCGTGCAGTTCCTGTGCACGCCCGAAGGACGGCTCGCGGAGGTGCGCTACCGGCTGCGCGACTGGTCCGACGTGTTCGTGTATCGCGACAAGGGCGGCATGCTCGTCGTGGCGCCGGGCGGCAATTGCGGCGACGAAGTGCGGCTGTAGCGCACGTTGCCGGCCGACACCCTGGAGACTCGCCATGCGAACGCATCGCTCGTGGTTCCGGACAGCACCGGACGCACCGCCCGAAGCGGACGGCGCTGACGCGGCCGCGTCGAAGCGCGATCTGGTCGGGCAGTTGCAGACCGAATGTAATGCGATGGCGCGCTACGCGCTGCAGCACGGGATTGCCGTCGCTCCCGACCTGATCGCGCAATTGTCGATGCTGATGGCCGCGGTGTCGCATACCACGGCGGGCACCGCCGCGTACGACGCGTCGTCGGTGCACGGCGCATCGTACGCGCTTGCCGCGATTCATCGCCGGCTTGCCGTCGCGATCGCGCCGGCTACGCCGCAGGCCATCACGCTGCTCGACCGCGAACTGCGCGTCCGCTCGCGCTTCGCGTGGCTCGGACCCGTGCCGCTGATTCGCGCGCTGACGCTTTCCGCCGCGACGTTCCTGGTCGCCGTGATCGCGACGTCGCTGTCGCCGGAAGTGTCGGTCGCGAACATCGATCAGGGGTTTCTCGATTCGCACGGTACCCGGCTGCTGTGGAATGCGCTGTTCCTGCTGTTCTGCGCGGGGCTCGGCGCGTCGTTTGCCACGCTGTTCCAGGCTCACCGCTACGTCGCGAATTCGACCTACGACCCGAAGTACGACGCGTCATACGGCGCGCGGCTGATTCTCGGCGTGATCGCCGGCCTGATCCTCGTCGAGTTGCTGCCGCCTCACCTGTACGACGGCGGCAGCATGCGCAGCTTCGGCAAGCCAGCGCTTGCGATGCTCGGCGGGTTTTCCGCGACGGCCGTGCATCGGCTGCTGCACCGGCTCGTCGAGACGCTCGAGACGCTCGTGCGCGGCGATACGGCGGCCGCCGCACAGGCGACCTTCGAAGCGCACCGCGCCCATGCGGCGACCGAGCGTGTGCAACGGCAAAGCGAACTCGCGGCGGATCTGCTCCGGCTTCAGCAATCGCTTGAAACGGGGATGCCGGCCGATGCGGTCAAGCAGCGGCTCGCCGAATTCACGCGCGCGATGCTGTCGGCGGATATGCCGCAGGCAGGGCGTCGCGACGGCGCAAACGCAATCGGGGAATGACCATGCTCTTTCTCTACAACTGGCCATCGTGGCTGATGGGGGCCTTCGTCGTGATCGCGACCGTCGCGGCGGCGCTCGGCGGCTACGCGCTGTTCCGTCGCATCCTGCCCGTCGACCTGCTGCCGGAGCAGCGGGCGATGGCGATCACGATGGTGTCGGTCATCACGACGATCAACTCGTTGCTCGTCGCGTTTTCGGCGATCAGCGTGTGGGACGCCTACAACGGCGCGGAGCGTACGGTCGAGGCCGAAGCGACCGCGGCCGGCGAACTGTCGCGCGATCTCGCCGCGTTCGGCGACCCGGTCGCGGATGCCGCATCGGGCGCGCTGCGTGCCTATCTCGACGGTGTCGTCCGTTACGAGTGGCCGAAGATGCAGCAGCAGGCGAGTGGCGATGCGCAGGCGGCGGCCCGCTTCGATCGCCTGTTCGACATGGCCAACCGGATCGAGCCGCGCAGCGAGCGGCAGCGCGTGCTGCTCGGCGAGGTGCTCGCGCGGATGAACGAGATGGCGAAGCATCGCGAACAGCGCCTGCTAACGCTCGACGTCGCGATGCCGGCCACGCTGTGGGGCGTGGTGGTGCTCGCGAGCGTCGTGTCGTTTCTGCTTCTCTACATCCTCCCGGGCACACGCTTCAACATCGCGCTCGTCACGAGCTGGGCGCTCACGCTCGGCCTCGCGTTCTTCTTCGTGCTGGCCGTCGACCGTCCGTTCGCGGGCGAAGTCAGCGTCAAGCCGGAGCCGCTGCGCGTGATCGTTGCTGCGATGGACGCGCAATCGCGGCGCCGCGCGTCGGCTGCATCGCGCGACACGCCAGCGTCGCCGCGCCATTCGCTTGGGACGCTCATCGACGATGGAGCCGCGGCGACTGTCCCGACCGATTCATCACCGCCGGGCGCACTCGCGACCGTCCCGCCCGCCCATGCGCCGCAAGGAGAACACGATGACACTCGATGAATTCCGGGCCGCCGCCTCGATATCCGGCGCGCTCGCGCAACGCTGGCATCCGGCGCTTGCCGCCGCGATGGCCGAGTTCGGCATTTCGACCTCCGCACGCATTGCGGCGTTCGTCGCGCAAACGGGCCACGAGACGCTCGGCTTCACGCTCACGCGCGAGCTGTGGGGACCGACTCCCGCGCAGCTCGCCTATGAGCCGCCTTCGCGCAAGGCTGCGGCGCTCGGCAACGTTCAGCCGGGCGACGGCCGGCGCTTCCTCGGCCGCGGGCTCATTCAGATCACGGGGCGTGCGAACTATCGCGAATGCGGCAACGCACTCGGCGCCGATCTCGAGCGCGAGCCGGAGCGCCTCGAACACGAGCCGCTGGCCGCGCGCTCGGCAGCCTGGTGGTGGGCGCGGCACGGCTGCAATGCGATCGCCGATTCCGGCGATTTCGCGTTGCTGACGAGACGCATCAACGGCGGTGTCAACGGACTCGAAGACCGGATGCGCCGATGGGCGATCGCGAAGAAGGTGCTGTGCCTGTGAGCGTGCGGCATGGAGTGAAGACTGACCAACCAACGGAGGGCAATATCATGAACACGCGAATCTGGGGTGAATTCGTCTCGAAACGGGGTGCGCTGATTGCGATCGCGATCGTGGCCGGCACCATGCCAGGGTACGCATCGGCGGAAATCAAATGCCAGTCTGTCGATTTTAAAGTGGGGCGCGCGTTGAACTCGACGTGGGGGAAACAACTGCATCATCTGCAAAGCAGAGGCGGTGTCGACAATACGGTCAACTCGCTGTGCAGACCCAACTGGGTTCATGCCGACGATTACTGGCTGTATGGCAACTATTATCCGCTCCACGGCGGCAAAACGAGGATGCGGGGCGACGACGCGCGCCAGTTCGTCGGGTCGAATCGGCAGCAGCCCGAACTGAGCCGATATCTTTGCAAGGACACTGGCGAGAACGGCACGATACCGTTCAAGAAGGCGACGTCGGTTGGCGTATTCGCTTACGAAACCCGCGACACGGACGAGTCACAGAGGAAGGCAACCGACATCGCGAGGCAAGTCGAATTGCACGTGCTGTGTGTAGCGCCGGACAAGCGCGGCAAAGGGAGGGGTGTTGAAATCCTCAATGAGGCCGTGCGGCACATGACCGAGGGCATCGGTGACGACAAGAAGGTTCGCATCCAGCTGACCTCGCACACGAAGGCGCAGCGTTTCTACGACAAGCTCGACATGACGTGCCGCGCGGAAACAACGGTTGGCGGCAACGCGCACATCTACGAGCGCACGCTCGGGCACAGAGAGCGTATCGAGACGCGTAGCCCGATCTATTACAGGAACTGGAGAAATGGTGAATGCAAACGAGTGACGTTCGGCTGCGGCAATCGAAGCGACTATGAAGATCTGAAAAAACAGGCGTTCGACTCCGACGAGCGTTACGACGAGGCGGTCGGGCATGGCTACGACAAAGAGGTATTCTTCATTGGCGACTGGGCGGGCAACCACGGATGCGATGCCAAATCGAATACGATTCCGTATGGCGAGGTGAGCGAGAAACTGGGCGAGGGCGGCCAATGACGGGCCGGATGCGGCTGCCTTGCCGAGCGGCATGTCGCATTCGGCAAGCAGCCGCCCGCATCGGGTACCGTCACGCAACCGCCGGCATCGTGTTGCGCGATCCGAACTGTACCGCGCGGTCGGGATCGGAAAATCTTGATCGGGAAAAGCACTAGACGTTTGCGAATTTTGTCCGGGCTATAGTGGAATCACTGAAGGTAGACGCGGCGTCCCTTGCCGATACCGTTCAGGTAACGACTGTAGACGGGTGCTGTATGAAAAATAAAATCGAAAGGACCGCCGGACCGATCTGGGGCGTGGCTGCAGGATTGCTGCTTGCTGCCGCAGGATTGAGTCTCGGCATTTTCCCGGCGTCCCTGCAAAGCTCGGGCAGCGCGAACGACTTCATGGCGTCCGGTATTGCGATGCTGGGCATTTTCGTGGTCGTCTATTCCACGCACGAGTTGCGAAGAAGGCGTTTGCACTGAGCGCTCACGCGCCGCCGATCCACGCAGGGCGACCCGGGCCGGCCGCCGGCTCACGAGTGCGCTCGTCCGAAGCGCGCTACGCCTTGCTGATTTCGTGTTGGTAAACGAGTTCGACGATTCGCTTCGTCGGAATGCTGGCGCGCAATCCGTCGACGCCGTCGATCGGAAACCACTTGCATTTCTCGATCTCGTTGTTCGCTTGCGGCGTCTGGTCCGGGCCGACTTCCGCGAAGAACACGTGATGGATCTTGGCGAGCCCGGTGAACTGCATCGAGTAGACGAGATTCTGGCCGGTCATGCCGGTTTCTTCGGATAACTCGCGATGTGCGGCTTCGAGCGGCGTTTCCCCGCGCTTGATCGTGCCGCCGGGAAGCGCCCAGCGCGACGCCGCGCGGGCGACAAGCAGTACTTGTTTGCCGCGGTAGCAGACGACGGTCGCGCGTTCCTTGACCGGGACGGCGCTCGTTTCGGGGGCGTTGGTGGGTGCGGGGGCTTGGGGCATGGCGTGATTCTAACCAGCACACATGGATCGGCCAAGGCGGCCCGACCGGGTTTGACCTTTGATTGCCGCCGACACGTGGCCGCTGGCCCCGAGACACGTCGAAAGTGCAGGGCGATGCGCCGATCGCGTTGCCTGCACCGGGAGCCGCAGGAGCCGCGAGTGCCAACCGACACGACGCCCGGCGCGGCCCGTCAGGCACCCCGCGCATCGTGCGGTTCATCCGGTTACTTCTTTTCCGGCAGGAACCAGTTCATCACGAGCGCGCAGATGCCGCCCGTCGCTACACCCGATTCCAGCACGTTCTTCAGCGCGTGCGGCAGGCTGTTCAGGATGTCCGGCACCTGCGACACGCCGAGGCCGAGCGCGAGCGACACCGCGATGATCAGCAGCGCGCGGCGATCGAGATGGACGCCCGCGAGGATGTTGATGCCCGACGCGGCCACCGCGCCGAACATCACCATCGCCGCGCCGCCGAGCACGGGCTCCGGCACGGCCTGCAGCACGCCGGCGACGACCGGGAACAGGCCGAGCACCACGAGCATCCCCGCGATCCAGACACCGACGTAGCGGCTGGCGACGCCGGTGATCTGGATCACGCCGTTGTTCTGCGCGAACACGGAGCTCGGGAACGTATTGAACACGCCGGCCAGCAGCGAGTTCGCGCCGTTGACGAGCACGCCGCCCTTGATCCGTTGCATCCACACCGGGCCCTCGACCGGCTCGTTCGAGATCTTGCTGGTGGCCGTGACGTCGCCGATCGCTTCGAGCGACGTGACGAGGTAGATGATCAGCATCGGCACGAACAGCGACCACGAGAAGCCGATGCCGAAGTGCAGCGGCGTCGGCACCTGGAACAGCGCGGCCTGGTGCATGCCGGTGAAGTCGAGGCGGCCGAGGAACGCGGCCGCGAGATAGCCGATGACGAGCGCGATGACGAGCGCGGTGCTGCGCACCCACACCACCGGCACGCGGTTCAGCAGGATGATCGTGCCGAGCACGAGGCCGGACAGCGTCAGGTTCTCCGCGCTCGCGAACGTGCCCTTGGCCATCGCGCCGAAGCCGCCGCCCATGCTGATGAGGCCGACCTTGATCAGCGTGAGGCCGATCAGCAGCACGACGATGCCGGTGACGAGCGGTGTGATCAGGCGCTTCACGAACGGCAGGATGCGCGACACGCCCATCTCGACGAACGACCCGGCAATCACGACGCCGAAGATCGCGGCCATCACGGTCTCGACCGGCGTGCCTTGCTTGACCATCAGGCTGCCGCCGGCGATCAGCGGTCCGACGAAGTTGAAGCTCGTGCCCTGGACGATCAGCAGGCCGGCGCCCAGCGGGCCGAAGCGCTTGCACTGGACGAAGGTGGCGATGCCGGAAATCACCAGCGACATCGACACGATCAGGGTCGTATCGCGGCTGGACACGCCGAGTGCCTGGCAGATCAGCAGGCCGGGCGTGACGATCGGCACGATGATCGCCAGCAGGTGCTGCAGCGCGGCGACGAAGGCGACCATCGGCGCCGGCCGGTCGTTCGGGCCGTAGACGAGGTCGCGTGCGGAATCTGCGGCGTCGGCGCCGTGGGCGGCGGGTTGGGCGGAGGTGGCGGGTTGCATGGCGAGCGGGCCGGACAAGGTGGAAAGTGCGGCATTTTAGCCGAACGGCCCGTCTGCGCCGCCGGGGCGCGCTGCAATCGCGGGGATGCGACGGATCGGGAAAACGGTGGCGGATCGGCGTCGGGGCCGGCCGTGATCGCGGCGCCCGTCGGTCAGCGGGCCTGCCGCGATGCGGGCGCGGTCGGGGTGGGCCTCGCGGCCGCGGCCGCCGCGCAGGCGAAAGGCGCCGGCGTCACGCTGGTCGGCCGGACCCGCGCGAAGCTCGAGTCTGCCGCACAGGCCATTGGCGGCGCGCGCATCGCGGTGGCCGACATCGCCGACCGGCACGCGGTGCAGGCCGTCTTCGACACGATCGCGCGCGTCGATCACCTGGTCGTCGCGCCCGGCTTCGTCGCGACGCCGCTGTATGACGCGTTCGGCCCGGAAGCTCGCGATACGATCCTTTCGGGCGCGGCTTCGGCACTGCCCGGCGGCCGTGTCGGGCGCGCCGATGAAGTGGGGGAAGCGATCGCATTCCTGCTGGGCAACGGCTTCATGAACGGCGAGATCCTGCACATCGACGGCGGTGGCCGGCTCGTTTGAGCTGCGCGTCAGCCTGTCGCGCGTGTGCCGGTGCGGCGCGCCGGCGGGCGCGGCGCGTGGGCATCCGGATACGCGCGCTGGCAGACGGCGATGACCGCATCGCGCAGGCAACGGTGGACCGGATCGCCGTGCATGCGCGGATGCCATAGCGCGGACACGAGAATCCCGGGCAGGCGCACCGGGATCTCGAAGCTGCGCAGCCCGAGCGCCTCCGTGAGCCCCGGCGAGAACGCGTTGCCGAGGCTCGAGCGCGGCACGAGCGCGATCAGGTCGGTGCTGGCCGCGACCCGCATCGCATCGGGGTAGCCCGGGACGACGACGTGCACGGTGTGGCCTGAACCGGCCGTGTCGGTCGAGTGGTCGGCCGGCCCGCCGAAATCGCCGAGCTGCGACGCGATCACGTGACGGCAGGCCGCATAGCGCGCGGGCGTGATCCTGCCCGATGCGAACAGCGGATGCCCGGCGCGTGCCACCGCGACGTGCCAGTCGTGAAACAGCATGCGCGTGTGCAGTTCGGGGGCGTCGCCGCCGCGTTTGCCGATTTCCAGGTCGACGGTGCCGTCGCGCAGCGCTTGCGGATCGCGGTCGGGCTTCGGGACGAAGCGGATGCGCACCTGCGGCGCGACTTCGCCGAGTGCGGCGACCACCGGGCCGGACAGCATTTCCATGAACGATGCGGCCGCGCGGAGGGTGAACGTGGCCGCGTGCGTCGCCATGTCCACGTCGGCCGTCGCCGGCCGCAGCACCGCGCGCGCATCGCTCGCGACCGCGTGCACGCGGTCGCGCAACGCGGCTGCGTGCGGCGTCGGCACGAGCGCGCGCCCGGCGCGCACGAGCAACCGATCGCCGGTGGATATCCGCAGCCGCGTGAGCGTGCGGCTCATCGCGGACGTGCTCAGGCCAAGCCGGCGCGCGGCGCCGGTCACGCTGCCTTCCGACAGCAGCACGTCGAGCGCGGTGACGAGGTTCAGGTCGATGTCTTCCATGGCGACAGGATACGCTTTCGCGCGGTTTGACATGGCGTTCGATGCAACTATCGATTGAATCCAGTGCGTCTGGTGCCTGTTTCGATGCCCGCCTATAGTGGGCGCATGACGAAACCGGCAAAGGCGGAAACCATGCAATCGACCGTATCGAACCCAAACCGGCCCGCGATCCTGCTCGTCGCGGCCTCGCGCGGCCTCGGGCTCGCGATGGCGGAGGCGTTCCTGGAAAAAGGCTGGCACGTAACGGGCACCGTGCGCGCTGGATCGGGGCGCACGAAACTGCACGACCTCGCCGACCGCTTCGACGGCCGGCTCGACATCGAGACGCTCGATATCTGCGAGCCGGCGCAACTGGCCGCGCTGCGCGAGCGGCTGTCGGGCCGGCGCTTCGACATGCTGTTCGTGAATGCGGGAACGACGAACGAGCCAACCGAAACGATCGGCGAAGTGACGACCGATGAATTCGTGCGCGTGATGATCACGAATGCGCTGGCGCCGATGCGCGTGATCGAGACGCTGCAGGATCTCGTGCCTGCGGACGGGCTGATCGGCGCGATGTCGTCGGGGCAGGGCAGCGTGGCGAACAACGTCAGCGGCATGCGCGAGGTCTATCGCGGCAGCAAGGCCGCGCTGAACCAGTTCATGCGCAGCTTCGCGGCACGCCAGGCCGAGACGCGGCGCGCGATGGCGCTGATGGCGCCCGGCTGGGTCCGCACGGAACTGGGCGGGCCCGATGCGCGCCTGACGATCGAGGAAAGCGTACCGAGTCTCGTCGATGTGCTGATCGCAAAGCGTGGGCGCCCGGGGCTCGAATATCTCGACTATCTGGGGCGGACGGTGCCGTGGTAGTGGGCGCGTCGGCGCACCGCACAGGTAGCGGCCAATTGCGTTCCGCCGTGCCGTGAACGTGGCGCGGTGGCAGCACTGCGAAGGCCGCGCCGATTCAATACAATGCGACGATCGGCCAGTGACACGGCGTTGCGCCGTCGCGTTCGAATCCCTCCGGTTCGCCGCGCATTGCGTGCGTCCCCGTCACGACTGCCGCCAGTCGAACACGGAGCGCAACATGAACGAACCCTACCTGCAGGTCATCGCGCATTTCTACGCAAAACCCGGCAACGGCGATCGCGTGATCGAATTGCTCGCCGAGCTTGCGCCCGCGACGCGCGCCGAGCCGAAGAATATCGACTACGCGTATTTCCGGTCGCCGGAGGACCCGGACCACATCGTGATCCTCGAACGCTACAGCGAAGAGGACGGCCTCGACGTGCATCGGGAAACGCCGCATTTCCAGCGGATCGGGATCGGCGCGATCATTCCGTTGCTCGATCGCCGCGACGTGTCGCGCTACATGGTGCAGCCGGACACCGGCACGGCGACGCCACCGGGAGGCACCCGATGAACCCGTTTCAATTCCGTACCGTTCCGACGCAGGTCGTCGAATGCGGCGCCGCGCGCCGGCTCGGCGCGTTGTTGCGCGAACGCTTTCCGGCGCTCGTGCGGCTGTGCGTCGTCACCGACGCGTTCCTGCATCGCAGCGGCGTGCTCGCGCCTGCGCTGGAGAGCCTCGCCGCGCACGGCTGGCAGGTCACCGTGATCGACGACGTGATCGCCGATCCGCCCGAGCACGTGGTGCTGGAAGCGACCGACCGGGCCGTCGCGGCCGATGCCGAGATCGTGCTCGGCCTGGGCGGCGGATCGTCGATGGACGTCGCGAAGCTGATCGCGGTGCTCGCGCCGGGGCAGCAGGCGCTGGCCGACATGTACGGCGTCGACAAGGTCACGAGCGCGCGGCTGCCGCTCGTGCAGATGCCGACGACGGCCGGCACGGGTTCCGAAGTGACGGCCGTGTCGATCGTCACGGTCGGCGAAGCGCGCAAGATGGGGGTCGTGTCGCCACACCTGTTCGCGGATGTCGCGATCCTCGATGCCGAACTGACGCTCGGCCTGCCGCGCGCGGCGACGGCCGCGACGGGCATCGACGCGATGGTGCATGCGATCGAGGCCTACACGTCCGCGCGGCTGAAGAACCCGGTGTCCGACATGCTGGCCGTGCACGCGCTGACGCTGCTGTCGCGCAACCTGCTCGCGGCATGCGACGACGGCCAAAACCGCGATGCGCGCGAGGCAATGCTGGTTGGCGCGATGTTCGCAGGGCAGGCGTTCGCGAATGCGCCGGTCGCGGCCGTGCATGCGCTCGCCTATCCGGTCGGCGGGATCTTCCATGTACCGCACGGGCTGTCGAATGCGCTCGTGCTGCCGCACGTGCTGCGTTTCAACGCGCCGGCTGCCGCACCGCTGTATGCGGAACTCGCGGCGATCGTCGCGCCGTCGGCGACGGGCAGCGACGAAGCGCGCACGCACGCGCTGATTGCCGAGATCGACCGGCTGATCGTCGCGACGGGGATCCCGCGCACGCTGCGCGAGGTCGGTATCGGGGAGGGCGACCTGCCGAGGATGGCGTCGGACGCGATGCTGCAGACGCGCCTGCTCGTGAACAATCCGCGCGAGGTGACGGAGGCCGACGCGCTGGCGATCTACCGGCAGGCGTGGTGACGCGGCGGCGCTTCGACGGCAGGCAGGCGGCGGCGCGCTGTCGTTTGCATGCCGCACCGCGTTACTTCAGGTCGCGATCCTTGCAGGTCGGCTCGAGGTCGCCGTCGAAGTATTGATAGAGATGCACGAGCAACTTGCCGTTGCCGACCTTGCGCCCGAGATAATGCGTGCCTTCCGTCGATGTGCAGGTCGAGAACGCGAGGGGCAGGCCGCCGTCGAGTACGGCTTCCGGGCGGGCACCCTGCCGCACGAAGCGAGCCGCGCCGACGACGCCGAAGCCGCTCGTGTCCGCCGGCACGGACTTCGGCATCGAGAGTGCATACGCGGCGATCGTCCGGCCCTCGTGCCGGTCGTCGTGCAGGTTGTCGACGATCTGATTGGCCGGCTTGCTCGCAGGCCCGGTGATCGTGGCGCAGCAGTGCGCGATGCCCTTGTCGTCGTCGGGCAGGATCTGCAGCGACGTGCCTGCCGCCAGATGCGTGTTCGGCGTGTAGTAGACGCCGAACGCGACGACGCCGACCTGTTGCGCTTGTGACGCAACGGAGACGGAGACGGAGAGGGCGGCGGCGGCGAGCAGCGGACGGAGCGGACGGATGGGCATGATGGCGGCGATGATACACGCCGGCCGCGAGGCCGGCGAGGAGCGGCCGCATCGGCTCATTCACGATGCGCAGGCCGTTTGCCGCACGGGCCACGCCGCCCCGGCCGGGTTACGCGCGTGACGCGTCGGTGCCGGTTGCCGCCGTTATCGGGCAGGGTGGGCCAGCAGCGGCGGGATGTCCTGTTTCAGCAGCTCGACGACGGCCCGCACGCGCGGCGGCAGCGGCCGCTGCGCGTGCACGAGCACATGGAGCGCGAAGTCGGGAATCACGTACCGCGGCAGGAGTTCGACGAGCGTGCCGGCCGCGAGCGCATCGGCGCAGGCCGGGTGCTGGACCACGCCGATGCCGCCGCCGGCCACGATCGTGTCGAACATCGGGCGCCAGTGGCTCGTGGTCATGATCGTGCGGATGCGCGCGTATTCGAGCGGGTCGCCGTCGCGCTGCAGCGGCAGCCGTTCGCTGGCGAAGACGCCTTTCACGCGGATGAACGGATGGTTCGCAAGATCGGCCGCCGTGTCGATCGGGGCGTGCCGCTCGAGATACGACGGCGCGGCGACGAGCCGGCGGCCGACCGTGCCGACCGGATGCGCGACGAACCCGCCGTCGCCGAGCTGTCCGACGCGGATCGAGATATCGACGCCTTCCGTGACCGGATCGACGATGTCGTCGTTCAAGACCAGATCGACGTGCAAGTTCGGATACGCGGTGCGGACATGCATCAGCACGCCCGGCAGCACGATCTCGCCGAAGCACTGCGGCGCCGCGAGCCGGATCGTGCCGTCGAGCGCGTTCTCCGTCTTCGAGACCGATGCGACCGCATCGTCGGCCGCTTCGAGCAGCGCCTTGCTGCGTTCGTAGAAGATCCGGCCTTCTTCCGTGCAGGTGAGGGTGCGCGCACTGCGCAACAGGAGCCGTGTGCCGAGATGCTTCTCGAGTCGCTCGATGCGCTCGCTGACGGCCGGCTGGCCCATGTCGAGATCCCGCGCCGCGCCGGACATCGTGCCGCGCTCGACGACCCTGACGTAGATGCGCATCGTCGCCAGCAAATCCATGAAGTCGCGCCCCTTGTCCGGTTCCGGTTGATGCCGATCGACGGATGGTATCAAAGCAACCCAACCCGAAGGTGCGCGATGAACCAATAATGACCATCGGATGCCGAAGCCGCGTGTGTTCGCCGATGCGATGGGTGACAATTCGCTTCCGTGCGATCGACTGGAGACGACGACATGACGCAACAGGATGAAGCAGTGCGCACGCGCTGCGTCGCATGGCAGATCGTGCAGACATGGCAGGCGGCCGAATGGTGCCGGCTCGTCGAGTCGAGAACGGGAATCGATCTGTCGGGTTCGGTGTCGGGTGCGATCGACGGCTCGCCGTTTCGCATCGATTACGCGATCGCATGCGGCGCCGACTGGCTCACGCGCTCGGCACGCATCATGCAATGGGGCGGCACGCAGCCGCCGCGTCAGTGGGATATCGCGTGCGACGCGGGACGATGGACGATCGATGGCGTCGCCGTACCGGCGCTCGCGGGCGCAACCGATATCGATCTCGGTTTCAGCCCGTCGACGAATACGCTGCCGATCCGCCGGCTTGGCCTGGCCGTCGGCGAAGCGGCCGTGATCCATACCGCGTGGCTGCGCTTTCCGGATTTCGAGTTCGTGCGCGGCGAGCAGCGGTATACGCGCAAGGCGGAACACATGTACCGCTACGAAAGCGGCACGTATGCGGCCGATATCGCGACCGACGAAGCGGGCCTCGTCACCGACTACGACGAATGGCGGCGCATCGGCGCGGCACCCGTACGGTGATTCACGCGTCCCGCGCCGCGCGTCGGCGGCAACAGTGCGTCAGCGCGCGCTGGCTACCGACAATTTGCCCGGAATCAGCTTCAGCGTGCTGAACGTGTCGGCGATGTTCTGCTGATACGCGAGCGTCGTGTCGCTGATCGGCTGCACGCCGTAGCCGGCACGCTTGAGCGCGACTTCGAGCGTCGGCGCGTCGAGGCCGACGAGCGGCGACAGCTGCGTGGCGACTTCCGGCACATGGTCGCGCGCCCAGCGGTCGACCGCGTCGACTTCGTCGAGCAGCGCGCGCAGCACCTGCGGGTGAGCGGCCGCATATTTGCGCGCGGCGAGGTAGTACTGCGTATTGCGCACGAGCCCTTCGCCGTTCGCGATCACGCGCGCGCCGATCTGCCGCTCGGCGGCGGCCAGATACGGATCCCAGATCACCCACGCATCGACGCTGCGCTGCACGAACGCGGCGCGCGCGTCGGCGGGCGTCAGGTAGATCGGCTGGATGTCGGCATACGTGAGGCCCGCATGTTCGAGCGCTTTCACGAGCAGGAAGTGGACGTTCGAACCCTTGTTGAACGCGACTTTCTTGCCGCGCAGCTGCGCGACGTTGCGGATCGGCGAATCGGGCAGCACGACGATCGCCTCGCCCTGCGGCGCGGGCGGCTCGTTGCCGATGTAGACGAAATCGACGCCGCCCGCCTGCGCGAAGATCGGTGGCGTCTCGCCGACCGTGCCGACGTCGATCGCGCCGGCGTTCAGGCCCTCGAGCAGCTGCGGGCCGGCTGGAAATTCGAGCCATTGCACGGTGACGCCCTGGCTCGCGAGCCGCTTCTCCAGCGTGCCGCGCGCCTTGAGCACGACGAAGTTGCCGTATTTCTGGAAGCCGATGCGCAACCGCGTGCCGCTGTCCTGCGCGTGCGCGGGCAGGCCCGCGAGCGGGCCGAGCGCGAGCCCGGCCAGCCCGGCGGCCGCGCCTTGCAGCCACTGGCGGCGATGCGGGTTCGCCGGTGTCGGTTCAACGTCTGCGTGCGGTGTGTCGTTCATCGAGGCGTCCTGCGTGCGGGTTCACGGGCCGCGCGCGAAAGGCGGCGCGGTCGGCGCAAGGCGGGGCCCGATGCGGGCGATGCGCGCCACGGGCCGGCCCGCGCCGGAGTCAGGACGATACGGCCGTGCGGGCCGGCCGCCAACCAACGAATCCGCATATGCAAATCAGCGGGGGGCTTGGTGGCGTCGTTCGGGCGGGTGACGCGCACCGCAACCGGCCGGAACGCGCCGGAACGAGCCGGCACGGCGGACTGAGCGGACTGAAGGGACTGAGCGGGCGAAATCGCGGCCTCGCACGCGCGGCCGCCCGGCATTCGATGAACGGCCGCCGCCACGCTCAATCGGAGCCGGCCGGGCTTTCCTCGATCGAATCGACGCGATCCGGATAGAACGCGAGATGCCCGCGGATCGCATCGACGGCCGGATACGGCGCCTCGTAGGTCCAGACGGCATTGACCGCGCGCTCGCCGCCGGCCGGAATCGAGTAATAGGCGGCGTCGCCCTTGTACGGACAGTATGTTGCGTGATTGGTGCGTTGCAGCAGTGTCAGGTCGGCATCCTCGCGCGGGATGTAGAGCACCGCCGGGTAGGCGGCTTCACGCAGCGCCAGCGCGCGGCGCGTATCCGCGACGACCCTGCCGGCCGCCTTGACCACGACGCGCCGCGGGTGCAGTTCGACCGTGATCGGGTGATCGGGGCCCGGCGTCTTCACCGGGCGAGCAGACGTTTCGGAGCTGACGGGCATCGTGTGTCCTCCTGGAGTCGGCGGCGCGGTGGCGCCGGGCGGGTCCCGGCGCGCCCGTGCCGGCGTTGGCCAGCCGATACGATGCGCCATTTCGGGCGAGTCTGCAGGGGGCCGGAAGACGGCGGCGCGAGAAGGGCGCCCGGCGCTCACGTGGACGTTTTCATGCACGGGCAGCGAGATGCATCCACGACGATAAGCAACGCGAAATTAATTGGTAAGCGATCGGCGAGCGACGCGCGAAGATCGGCCGTCGTCAGTCGCATGACAGCCATCCCCGATCTCCGTCACCATGAAGAACGCTTTCGTTTCGCCCGCCGCGCGTCGTACGCGTGGCGTACCTCATGCCGTTGCTGCCCTGCGCGGCATCGCGGCGTCGCTGCTGCTCGCCGGCGCGGCCACGCAGGCGCTCGCCGCGCCGGCCGGCAAGACGCTCGTGTATTGCACCGAAGGCAGCCCGGCCGGCTTCGATCCGGGCCAGCACACGACGAGCACCGATTTCGACGCGAGCACGTACACGGTCTACAACGGGCTCGTGCAGTTCAAGCGCGGCACGCTCGATCTCGAACCGTCGCTCGCGACGAGCTGGGACGTGTCGCCGGACCAGCGCACGATCACGTTCCACCTGCGGCGCGGCGTGAAATTCCAGACGACCGCCTGGTTCACGCCGACGCGGCCGTTCCAGGCCGACGACGTCGTCTTCACGTTCCGCCGGATGCTCGACCCCGACGATCCGTTCCGCAAGGCCTACCCGGTCAGCTTCCCGTATTTCAGCGACCTCGGTTTCGACCGCAACGTCGAGCGTATCGACAAGGTCGACGACTACACGGTGCGCTTCGTGTTGAAGACGCCCGACGTCGTATTCGTGCGCAATCTCGCGATGGCGTTCGCGTCGATCCTGTCGGCCGAGTATGCGTCGCAGCTCGCGGCGCGCCATCGCGAGGCCGACATCAACCAGTTCCCGGTCGGCACCGGGCCGTTCCTGCTGCGCACGTACCAGAAGGACGCGCTGATCCGCTACGACGCGAATCCCGACTACTGGAAGCCGGACGACGTGAAGCTCTCGCGCCTCGTGTTCGCGATCACGCCCGATCCGGCCGCGCGCCTGCAGAAGCTGGTGGCCGGCGAATGCCAGGTATCGGTGTTCCCGCGGCCGGCCGATCTCGACACGGTGCGGCGCGACCCGAAGCTGACGTTGTTCTCGGGGATGGGCTTCAACGTCGGCTTCGTCGCGTACAACACGCAGCATGCGCCGCTCGATCGCGTCGACGTGCGGCGTGCGCTCGACATCGCGATCGACAAGTCGGCGATCGTGAAGGCCGTGTTCAACGGCGACGCGAAGATCGCGACGAACCCGATGCCGCCCACGCAATGGTCGTACAACCCGCGCCTGAAGGATGCGCCGCGCGATCCGGCGGCCGCGAAGGCGCTGCTTGCGCAGGCAGGCTTCCCGAACGGCTTCGACCTGACGCTTTGGGCGATGCCCGTGCAGCGCCCGTACAACCCGAATGCGCAGTTGATGGCGCAGCTGATCCAGCAGGACTGGGCGAAGATCGGCGTGCGCGCGAAGATCGTCAGCTACGAATGGGGCGAATACAACCGCCGCGCGAAGCACGACGGGCAGCACGACGCGATCCTGTACGGCTGGTCGGGCGACAACGGCGATCCCGACAACTGGCTCGGCACGCTGCTCGGTTGCGACGCGGTGCACGGCAGCAATCTGGCGAAGTGGTGCAATCAGGATTTCGAGAAGCTGGTGGACGCGGCACGTTCAAATTCGGACGTCGCGAAGCGCACGGCCTTGTACGAACAGGCGCAGGTCGTGTTCAAGGACCAGGTGCCGTTCACGCCGATCGCGACGTCGATCGTGTCGCTGCCGGTGTCCAAACGCGTGCACGGGCTGACATTCTCGCCGCTCGGCGGGCACCGCTTCGACGGGGTCTGGCTGGATTGACGGGAGGGCTGCGCGGACGTGCGGCCTGCGCTTTCGTCCGCGTGGTGTGACAGGAGCGGCCGGCGCGATGCAGTGCGCGCCGGCCGCCGTCAGTTCAGTTCAGTTCAGTTGAGCGCGACCGCCGCCGCGGCTTCGACCGGCGAGCCTTCGAGTGCGACCGACGGCCGGCCGTCGGGGCCGACCGGCACGTCGCCAGTGAGCGTCGTGCGATAGAGCTGGCGGTCGAAGTCGAGATCGAAGATGTCGACGGGCGCGAGGTGGGCGGTCGCGCGGTTGTCCCAGAACGCGATGCTGCGCGGTTCCCACTTGAAGCGGATGGTGAATTCCGGCCGCGTCACGTGTTCCCACAGCAGCTCGAGCAGTGACTGGCTCTCGCGCGGCGTCAGCCCGACGATCGATTTCAGGAAGCTCGGGCTCACGTACAGCGCGCGTTCGCCGGTCTCCGGATGCACGCGCACGAGCGGATGCTCGGTCACGAGCGGGCGGCGTTCGACCGCCTCGTCGAACGCGCCGGTCGCGCGCGCGCCGGCCGGCGGCGTGAAGCGATGAATGCCGCGCAGGCTGTCGACGAAGCCGCGCAAGGGCGCGGACAGCGTTTCGTACGCCCGCACGAGGTTCGTCCAGTGCGTGTCGCCGCCGTACGGCGGGATCGTCACGCCGCGCAGGATCGACGCCCACGGCGGGTTCACGGCGGCCGTCACGTCGGTGTGCCAGCCGGTCCACGGGCGGCGCACCGGTTCGCCTTCGAAGCGCGTCGCCTTGCGATGCTTCGCGATCGAATAGACGGCCGGATGCCCGTCGACGTGCCCGAACACCGGGTGGCCGACCGTCGGCTCGCCGAACTGCGCGGAGAACGCGACGTGCTGCTCGTGCGTGAGGAATTGCTCGCGGAAGAAGATGACGCGCCATTTCAGCAGCGCGGCACGGATCGCCGAGATCTGCGGCGTGGTCAACGGTTGCGTGAGATCGACGCCGCGTATTTCCGCGCCGATATGGGCGGACAGCGGGATCACGTCGACCGGCTGGGCGGCGGGTTCGAGTAGGGCGCTCATGCGACGCTCCTGGCGGAAGTGAACGGGGCGGAGGGCCGACATCGTTGCGCGTGCATGTGTCGGTCCGGTGGCGGGAAGTGCATGGTCGGTGTCCGGTGTGGAAACGCGGGGCAGGCACGGCGGCGCGCACGGCGCGCCGCCGCGGGACGCGGGCGCTATTGCGTTATTGCAGCGTCGCGCCCGGCCCCTTCAGCACGACGCTCTGGCGGCCGTCGATGCCGACCGGCACGTCGCCGTGCACGGTCGCGCGGCGCACGACACGGCGCGCATCGCCGTAGTCGTTGATCGCGTAGTGCTGCGTCGCGCGGTTGTCCCAGATCGCGACGTCGCCTTCCTGCCAGTTCCAGCGCACGGTGTTCTCGAGCCGCGTCACGTGTTCGTGGAACACCTGCAGCAAGTGTGCGGAATCCTGCGCCGACAGCCCCTTGAGCCGCTGCACGAAATGCCCGAGCACGAGCGTGCGTTCGCCGGTTTCCGGATGGACGCGCACGACCGGGTGCTCGGTTTCGTAGACGGTCGACGTGAATACTTCGCGGTAGCGCTTCAGTTGCGTATCGTCGGCATGCACGTGCGTCGACGCGTAGTCGTACGCGTTGGTATGCAGCGCCCACAGCGTGTCGGCGAGCGCGCGCAGCGGGTCGGGCAGGTTCGCGTACGCGGCGGCCGTGTTGGCCCACACGGTATCGCCGCCGAACGGCGGAATCAGGACCGCGCGCAGGATCGAGATCTTCGGGTACGCGTCGACGAAGGTCACGTCGGTGTGCCACGAATTGGCGCGGGCGCCGTGCGCGGAATCGAGTTCGAGCAGGTGCGCGCTGCCGTCGACGGACGGCACGGTAGGATGCGCGACGGTATCGCCGAAGCGGCGTGCGAACGCCTCCTGCGCGGTGTCGTCGAGATGCTGCTGGCCACGGAAGAACAGCACCTTGTGGCGCAGCAGCGCGGCCTGGATCGCGTCGAACGTCGCGTCGTCGAGCGTGCCCGACAGCCGCACGCCGGCGATCTCGGCGCCGATCCGGCCGGCGACCTGGCGAAGCTGGAGCGGGGCGGCGGCCGTGCGCGGCGCGGCGTGCGAAGCATGCGAAGACGGGTGAGCGGCGTGCTGGACTTCGGACATCGGGAATCTCCTGGAGTCGGGTCGGTCGAGTCTCCATTCAAGCAGGGACCGTGCGCATTCGGAACCGATGAATCGTCACAACCTTAGCGTGTGCGCAGCGACGATCGATATGCGTCGTCGTGCTGAGCAAGCCGGCACGTCGTGCGTGCTACCACGCAAGCCGCCATTCACCGATCCGGTGCGGGCGCGGCGTGTCGATAGGCTTGCCGCCCGGGCGATCGCCGCCCGGCGGGTCGCTGTCGTCGAAATCGGCGAGCACGGTGTCGCGCAACCGCGCGAATGCCGGCGAATCGCGCCGGCGCGGGCGCGGCAACGCAACATCGACGATGCGTTCGATGCGGCCCGGGCGCGGCGCCATCGTCACGACGCGGTCGCCGAGATACACGGCTTCGTCGACGTCGTGCGTGACGAGGATCATCGTGATGCGTTCCTGTTCCCAGATGCGCAGCAGTTCGTTCTGCATCCGTGCGCGCGTCTGCGCGTCGAGCGCGCCGAACGGCTCGTCGAGCAGCAGCACGCGCGGGCGATTCACGAGGCCGCGCGCGATCGCGACGCGCTGCGCCATCCCGCCCGACAGCTGGTTCGGATATGCGTGCTCGAAGCTGTTCAGCCCGACGAGCGCGATGTGATCCGCGACCGCGCGCCGCTTCGCGGCCACGTCGAGCGGCGCGTTGCGCAGCGCGGCCTCGATGTTCTGCGCGACGGTCAGCCACGGGAACAGCCGGTGATCCTGGAACACGATCCCGCGCTGCAGCGACGTGTCGCGCACGCGTTCTGCGCCGGCACGGATCTCGCCCGTGTAGTCGGTGTCGAGCCCGGCGATCAGCCGCAGCAGTGTCGACTTGCCGCAACCGCTCGCGCCGACGATCGTCACGAATTCGCCGGCGCGCACGTGCAGCGACACATCGTCGAGCACGGCGAGCGCGGCGCCGCGTTGTGCGTAGTGCTTGCTCACGTGGAGGATGTCGAGCGAATCGGAGGCGAGGGTCGTCATGGCGGTGCGAAGAAGGGGGCGGAGAAGGAAAGGGCGATCAGCGCGGCAGGTCGCCGCGCCGGGCCAGCACCTTGCGCTCGATCGCACGCGCGATCGCGTTCAGGGCCCAGCCGGTCACGCCGACGACGATGATCCCGAACAGCACGAGATCCATCCGGAACTGCTCGCTGCCGTCGATCAGCGTGTTGCCGATCCCGCTGCCGGCGACCAGCAGGTATTCGGCGCCGAGCGTCGCGAGCCACGAATAGATCAGGCCGAGATACAGCCCGGTGAAGATCGACGGCAGTGCGGCCGGCAGGATCACGTAGCGGACGAGCTGGAGCCGCGAATAGCGCAGCGCGCGGGCGACGTCGACATACGCGCGCGGCACCGCGTGAATGCCGTCGCAGGTGTGTGCGGCGACGGGCAGCAGCGCGGCGAGCGACAGGAATACGACCTTCGCGACATCGCCGAGGCCGAACCATACGGAAATCAGCGGAATCCACGCGAACAGCGAGATCTGCTTGAACGTGTCGAAGCTCGGGCCGACCATCCGCGCCGCGATGCGCGACAGCCCGAGCGCGGCGCCGAGCAGCAGCCCGCCCGTCGCGCCCAGCGCGAACCCGCAGGCTTCGCGCGCGAGCGACGCGGACAGCGCGCGAGCGAGCG
>NZ_JAAGPP010000043.1:0-56629 GCF_017104975.1 Burkholderia sp. Ac-20344 | reverse complement strand
CGCCGCGAGCCCGAGCGCGTCGCCCGCGAGGCCCAGCGCGAGCGCGCGGCGCTCGCCGAGCCGCGCAATCAGCGGCCCGATCGCGAATGCCTGCGCGAGTGCGTGGCACGCGCCGTAGCCCGCCAGCGACAGCCCGGCGACCGGCGTCGACCAGCCGAAATGCTCCTGGCCGTACAGGATCCACAGCGTCGCGGGCGCCTGCGACACCAGCGCCACGACCACGTAAATACCGAGCAGCGGCACGAGCGCCGGCGCGCCGGTCAGCCGGCGCAGGCTGGCGAACGGGTTGAGCGCGCCGGCTGCATGGCCTTCGCGGGCCGAACGCGGCCGCGATTCCGGCAGCGTGCGCCAGACGAGCACGAGATTGAGCGCGTTGAGCACCGCGGCCGCGACGAACGGCGCGCGCACATGCAGCGCGCCGAGCAGGCCGCCGATCAACGGGCCGGCGATGAAGCCGACGCCCATCATCGCGCCGAGCTGGCCGAAGCGTCGTGCGCGGTCGGGTTCGGCGGTGACATCGGTGACGTACGCAGTCGCGACCGCGACGTTCGCACCGGTGATGCCCGCGATCAGCCGGCCGACGTAAAGCCAGGCGAGTGTCGGCGCGAGCGCCATCAACAGGTAGTCGAGCGCGGCGCCCGCGAGCGACACGAGCAGCACGGGCCGGCGGCCGAAGCGGTCGCTCAGTGCGCCGAGCAGCGGTGCGCACAGGAACTGCGCGAACGCGTACAGCGCGAGCAGTACCCCGTAGTGGGTGTCGGTGCTGCCTGCGTCGGCCAGCGAGCGCAGCAACCCGGGCAGGATCGGCATCACGATCCCGACGCCGATCGCGTCGAGCAGGACCGTGGCCAGGATGGCAATCAGGGACGGATTCAAGAGCGTAACTCTATCGGTGATAGAGTGGCGATTATTCCACAGCTTTCCCTATCGGTGATAGAGATGAAGGACACAGGGGCGCGGCTGACGCGCGACACGGTACTGCGCGCGGCGCTCGAACTGCTCGACGAAGTCGGCATCGACGGGCTGTCGACACGGCGGCTCGCCGAGCGGCTCGGCGTGCAGTCGCCAACGCTTTACTGGCACTTCCGGAACAAGGCCGAACTGCTCGATGCGATGGCGGAGGCGATCATGCTCGAGCGTCACGGTGCGTCGCTGCCGCGAGCGGGCGACGCGTGGGATGCGTGGCTTCTCGACAACGCACGCAGTTTCCGTCGTGCGCTGCTGGCCTATCGCGACGGCGCGCGCCTGCATGCCGGTACGCGGCCGCGCGCGCTGCATTTCAGCTCGATCGAACGCAAGGTCGCGCTGCTCGGCGACGCGGGTTTCGCACCGGACGAGGCTGTCGACGTGATGTATGCGCTTGGCCGCTTCGTGGTCGGATGGGTGCTGGAGGAGCAGGCGGAACCGGGCGGCGAGGCCGATGCGCCGCTGCCGGACGCGGCCGAGTATCCGCTGCTCGCGAAGGGCTGGGCCGCGCTGCGTGAGCGCGGCGGCGACGAAGCGTTCGAGCGCGGCGTCGCGTTGATCGTCGATGGCGCCCGCGCGCGCCTGGCCGCGCGCGGGCGCGGCTGACGCGGTTAGCCCGGCGTGCTGCCGTCGAGCACGCGTTCGAGCGCGTCGAGTGCGCGGGCTGTGGAGTCCGGCGCGATGCAGTCGACGACGATCCGCTCCGGCATCGCGCGCAGCCAGGTGATCTGGCGCTTGCAGAGCTGGCGCGTCGCGAAGATCCCCTTGTCGCGCATCGTCCGGTAGTCGGTGTCGCCGTCGAGGAATTCCCACGCCTGCCGGTAGCCGACGCAGCGCATCGACGGCAGGTCGGGATGGAGGTCCTCGCGACGGCGCAGCCGCTCGACTTCGTCGATGAAGCCCGCGTCCAGCATTGCGTCGAAGCGCTGCGCGATCCGTTGGTGCAATACCGCGCGATCCGACGGTTCGAGCGCGACCGGCACGAAGCGGTAAGCGGCGGCCGCATCGTCGGTGCGCCGCGGCGCGGCGAGGAGCGCCGACATCGGCTGCCCGCTCAGCATGAACACTTCGAGCGCACGCTGGATCCGCTGCGAATCGTTCGGTGCGAGCCGCGCGGCCGTGTCGGGATCGACCTGCGCGAGCCGCGCGTGCAGCGCGGGCCAGCCATCGCGTGCGGCTTCGGCATCGAGTGTCGCGCGCACGTCCGGATCGGCGCCCGGCAGGTCGTTGAGCCCCTGCGTCAGCGCCTTGTAGTACAGCATCGTGCCGCCCGCGAGCAGCGGCGTGCGGCCGCGCGCGGTGATCTCGCCGATCAGGCGCAGCGTGTCCACGCGGAAACTTGCGGCCGAATACGCGTCGGCCGGATCGATGATGTCGATCAGGTGATGCGGCACGCTCGCGCGCTCGTCACGCGACGGCTTCGCGGTACCGATATCCATGTCGCGGTAGACGAGCGCCGAATCGACGCTGACGATCTCGATCGGGCGGCGCGCGGCGAGCGCCAGCGCCGCGGCCGTCTTGCCCGAAGCGGTGGGGCCGAGCAGGCAGGCGATCGTCGTCGGACGGGACTGCGGGGACACGCTGGACACGCTCATTGCCCGCGCATGAACAGGCGGTCGAGATCGTTCAGCGTGAGCTGATACCACGTCGGCCGGCCGTGATTGCACTGGTCCGCGCGTTCGGTCGCTTCCATCTGCCGCAGCAGTGCGTTCATCTCGTCGAGCGTCAGGCGCCGGTTCGCGCGCACCGCGTGGTGGCACGCGAGCGTGCCGAGCAGTTCGTGCTGACGCTCGGTGAGCACGCGCGAGCCGCCGAACGCGTGCAGATCGGCGAGCACCGCGCGCGCGAGCGACTGCAGGTCGGCATCCTTCAGCAGCGCCGGTACCGCGCGGATCGCGAGCGTCGTCGGCGACAGCACCGCCAGGTCGAAGCCGAGCGATTCGAGCGTGTCGCGTTCTTCCTCGACCGTGCCGATCTCGACCGGCGTGGCCGTCATCGAGATCGGCAGCAGCAGCGCCTGCACGGCGACCGAGCGGTCGGCAAGCGCGTTCTTGAACTGTTCGTACAGGATCCGCTCGTGGGCCGCGTGCATGTCGACGATCACGAGGCCGTGCGCGTTCTGCGCGAGCACGTAAATGCCGTGGATCTGGCCCAGCGCGAAGCCGAGCGGCTGCTCGTCATGCGCGGTGGCAGCGATCGGCGAAGCAGAGAACCCCGGCAGCGGCGCGATCGGCGTGTCGGCCGAATCGCGGGCGATGGTCGTCGTGCCGTCCGGCGTGCCTGCGCCCGTGTCCTTGCGGCCGAACAGCGCGTCATAGAGTGCGAGCGGCTGCGCGACGGGCAGCGTGCCCTGGGTCATCCGCGCCTGGCGCATCCAGGTGTTGCCTGACGATGACGATGAGGACGACGACGGCGAGAAGCCGCTGCCGCCGGTGGCGTTGCCCGGCTGGCTCTGGCCGAGCGGCGTAGCCAGGAACGAAGCGGGCCCGCGCGGCGCCGGTTCGATATGGGCGGCATGGCCGCCCGCCGTGGTTTCCGGCGATGCGCCCGCGTGACGCGCGAGCGCGCGCTGGACCGCGTGGAACACGTACTGGTGGATCGAGCGCGAATCGCGGAAGCGCACCTCGATCTTCGACGGGTGCACGTTCACGTCGACGGCTTCGGGCGGCAGGTCGAGGAACAGCACGTACGACGGGTAGCGGTCGCCGTGCAGCACGTCCTCGTAGGCCGCGCGTACCGCGTGCGTCAGCAGCTTGTCGCGCACGAAGCGCCCGTTGACGAAGAAGTATTGCTGGTCGGCGCGCCCGCGGCTTGCGGTCGGCAGGCCGGCGCAGCCGTAGACCGCGAGCGGGCCGGCCTGCTCGTCGAGCGGCAGGTGCGCGGTCGCGAAGCTGTCGCCGAGGATCTTCGCGACGCGCTGCGCGGGCTCCGTCGCATTCCAGTGCTCGACCGCCTTGCCGTTGTGCAGCACCGAGATCGCGACGTCCGGCCGCGCGAGCGCCGCGCGGCGGATCATTTCCAGGCAGTGGCCGAACTCGGTCTGCTCGCTCTTCAGGAACTTGCGCCGCGCGGGCGTGTTGAAGTACAGCTCGCGCACCTCGATCGTCGTGCCCGTCGAGCCGGCGGCGGGCGACAGCACGCCCGTCTGCGCGTCGATCTTCATCGCATGCGCGGCATCGGCCGTCCGGCTCGTGATCGACATCTCGGCGACCGACGCGATCGACGCGAGCGCTTCGCCGCGGAACCCGAGCGTGGCCACCGCCTCGAGCTCCTCGAGCGAGCGGATCTTGCTGGTGGCATGGCGCATCAGCGCGAGCGCCAGTTCGTCCGGCGGAATTCCGCAGCCGTCGTCGGTGATCGAGATGCGCTTGACGCCGCCTTCTTCCAGCACGATGCGCAGCGTCGTGGCGCCGGCGTCCATCGCGTTCTCGAGCAGCTCCTTGACGACCGACGCCGGGCGTTCGACGACCTCGCCGGCGGCGATCTGGCTGATCAGCTGGTCGGGCAGGGGCTGGATCGCGCGCAGCGGGCGCGGAGCAGGGGCGGGCGCGGCGCCCGCGGCCGTTTCGGTGATATCGGACATGGCCGAATTATAGCGAGGCGGCGAATGCGTGCCGGGGCGACCGCCGGTTACGTTTTTTCACGGAGCCTTAAGGTAGTTTCGGTATCATGGGTTCGTTACACGCACCGCCTTGACCGGCGGGCGCTTCCGCCTTTCTGGCCGTTCCGGCCCTATCGCCTTCGAGGAATCGCATTTGGATACGCTGCTTCATTTCGTCAATCTTGTCCTGCATATCGACGCCTTCCTCGGCGATTTCATCCGGCAGTACGGCGCATGGGTCTATCTCGTGCTGTTCCTGATCGTGTTCTGCGAGACGGGGCTCGTCGTGTTCCCGTTCCTGCCGGGCGATTCGCTGCTGTTCATCGGCGGTGCGTTCGCGGCGACCGGCGAGATGAATGTCGGCCTGCTGATCGTGCTGCTGCTCGTCGCGGCGATTTCCGGCAACACGGTGAACTACATGATCGGCCGCTGGATCGGCCCGAAGGTGTTCAATACGCATATCCCGGTGCTCGAGCGCTTCCTCGATCGCGCCGCGCTGCAGAAGACCCACTCGTTCTACGACAAGCACGGCGGCAAGACGATCGTGCTCGCACGCTTCATTCCGGTCGTGCGGACGTTCGCGCCGTTCGTCGCGGGTGCGTCGTCGATGAGCGCCGCGCGTTTCCAGCTCTTCAACGTGATCGGTGCGCTGGTGTGGGTGCTGCTGCTCGTGCTGCTCGGCTATTTCTTCGGCAACATCCCGTTCATTCGCCAGTACCTGAACGTGATCGTGCTGGTCGGGATCGGCGCGGCGGTCGTGCCGGTCGCGCTTGGCGCGGTGTGGAAGCTGGTGCGGGGACGGCGGTCGGATAACGCGCCGAAGGCGGGTGGGCGCTGAGCAGGAGCGTTTCGTCCTCGTCTCGGTGCAGTAAAAAAAGCGTGGCGGCTGCCACGCTTTTTTTCGTCCGGTGCCGCCGTTACGCGTTGCGATGCGAGATCGGGGTTTCGGGCGTCGGGTATTGCGCGTCGCGGAACGTCTCGATGATCACGCGGTTGGTGTCGCAATACACCTGCCAGTAGTTCTCGGGTGCCGTGGACGGGCGCACGAACAGCAGCGGGCCTTCCGGCGTGAACTGCAGCACGCCGACGTCCGGCGCCGGGGTGGTCAGCACGTTCGGGATCTGCTGGATCGACGTCTTCAGGCGGTTGATCGCGTCGACCGCATCGACGCTGTTTGCGATCTTCGCGGTCAGGTCGACGCGGCGGTGCGGCGTGGCACTGTAGTTCGCGATGTTGTCCGAGAAGATCTTGTTGTTGCCGACGATCGTCACGATGTTGTCGGCGGTGACGATCGTCGTGCCGAACAGGCCGAGCTCCTTCACCGTACCCGTGACGCCGCCTGCGCTGATCACGTCGCCGATCTTGAACGGACGCAGCACCTGCATGAACACGCCTGCGGCGAAATGCGCGAGCAGGCCGCCCCAGGCGGTGCCGATCGCGAGGCCGAGGCCGGCGAGCAGGGCAGCGAACGAGGTCGTCTGCACGCCGAAGATCTGCAGGATCGCGAGGATCAGCAGGATCGTCAGCAGCACGCCGACGACGGAGGTCAGGTAGTCGGTCAGTGTCGGGTCGACCTTGCCGCTGCGGCGCACGACCTTGCCGAGCAGGCGGGTACCGATGCGGATCGCCCAGCGGCCGACGAACCACAATACGATCGCGGCGAGGAGGTTGAGGCCGAAGTCGAGACCGCGGGTCATCAGGAATTGCTGGGCTGTGGCGAGATCGATCATGCGTTCTCCGGGTAGATAATCGGGGCGTAACGTGCGCCTGGCTGCGCAGTTATACCTGTGCGACGGCAGTACGGCAATCGAGCGGGTGCGGTGAGATGCTAAAGAAATGTCAAAGACATGAATGCCGGCACGTTCTGCACGACGTCGTCGGACGGAAGCACAAGAAGCAAGGCATCCGGATCATCGCGTAACGCAATATGTGCGGCAACAGCAATGGCCGGTGCTGTGTTGCGGCCGAGCGGTTCCAGCACGATTGCTCGCGGCTTGATTCCGGTGTGCTGAAGTTGTTCGGCAACCATGAATCGATGCGCGTGATTCGCGATAATGATGGGGGGTGCGATCCCCGGTATTTCATTCGCCCGCTGAACTTTTTGCGGGATAGTGTTTGCTCGCCCGCCAGCTTCAGGTATTGCTGCGGATTATTGGCCACAGCCGGCTGCCGTTGCCGCTGCACAGAATGGTCGGATGGAGGCTCATGTGGAACACCTCTGCAGGGCATCGGTTGTCGAGGTGAGCCATTCTCGCAAAGCATGGCGCTACGAAACGCCAATTTGGTCGCCTTTAGCTGCTGTGTAAGCGACGCTAGATAGAGTGGTCACGAGTCATGACTCGTCGATACTGCCACGAAAGATGGCGCACGATATTGCGAGTCCAGCGGAATGCCTTCAAGTAGGGGCGCCAGCGATCCTGTGCGACGTTTCTCAGCGGACGCGCAGCAGCCTCCGCCAACTGGCTGACGACGGCTTCGGGAGTTGTGAAGAGCCGGAGTTTCCAGTCCCAGTAAAGCGGGTAGTGCAGCAGAGCGCCTGCCACCAGCATATCGAGCGACAAAGTCCGCTCCCGCCAAGGTAGGGGGGAGAGATCGTCGTCGGTCAGGCCCCAGCCGGCATAGAACGGTAGCCCGTAGGTACAGACGGTCTTGCCCCGCAGCAACGCATCGAATCCGGCAAGAGACGATAGCGTATGCACCTCATCGGCCGCCTCGATGAGTGAGATCATGTCTGACTGGGAGTCAACGATGTTTGCCAACTGGGCGGCATGGGTGAGGCCGTTCCGGTTTCCGGACAGCACATCCGGGTGGGGCTTGTACACGATGAATGCTTCGGGGCGACGCCAGCGTACGCGGCGCAGCAGTGCGTCAAGATTGTCGATGCCGCGCGTGCCGAGCCGGATAGATGCGTCATCGGCGACTTGACCAACGACAAGCACGACTTTTTGATTGTCGGGTGCCAACCAGGTAGGCGCTTTGCGCCCGAGGTTGTATTTAGTGATGCCGGCCGCAACGATTTGACCTCGTAGTGCGGCAGCGCGTGCTAACTCCGCCGGGAGGAAGTTTATCGTGTTGAGCAGTGTCGACAGATCGCTTGGCGTACTGGCATCGAAATAGATTCCGCGCCGATCGATGACCTGACTGCGTGGCGCGGACATGTCGGAGCCTAGTCCACTGGAATGGATGAAGCCGTCCTCCATCCTCACCCGCGGCGTAGTGGCAGGTAGCGCTGTCGCGTCGCGTGCGCCCCATAAGACCGCATGTTCGTCGGTACCGAGCGTGGTCGGTTGGGCACTCCAGCGTAGGCGCCCTCCGCCGGCATTCAGATAGGGCGTTGCAAAAGGGCGTTTCCACCATTGAAAGTGGATGCCAGCAACGCGTCGCAGATCGGCAAAACGGTGCGCAACTGCGTGCTGTAGGTCGACAGCATCGAGAACTGCGTCGAGTGTGCCAACCGTGTATGTCTCAAGGTTCAGGTAGCGCGCCGAACGCGAAAAGACGGCTTCAAACAAAGCGGCGAGTGTGGGGCGCGCGTGACGGCCGGGCAGTGGCAGCGCATCGTTCGTGAGTCCCCAGCCAGCATAGTAGGGTGCGCCGAACACATAGGTCGGCACCCCGGCGAGCAATGCCGCCATGCCTTCCGAGGCGGCAACTGTATAGATTTGGTCGGCTTGTCGCAGGATATCGCGCAGCGAACTCGAGCTGGAGACGGAGTGCACGTTACGAGGCAAACGTGCTCGTTCCGACAACCAAGGGCCTCTACCGGGATCGTTGCTACGCAAGAGCCAGACTTGTGCGTCGGATTGAAATTCCTCGAGATGCCGAAGCAGCGCGGAGAATTGACGACAACGGTCACGAGCGGACGCGCCCACGTCGATCTCTGAACGGATGCGCTCGTCCATGACGACAACATGTTTGCTTCCGTTGTTGAGGCGCAGCGCATCCGGCAGTGGATCGATTCGGCTACGCAGGTGCAGCGCATCGCTCTCAAGTACGCGAGACATCAGTGTTGCGTTTCGTCTTGATGCGCCGAGCCGTGGTTCTGAGCGGAGAATTGCGTCGAGTGAGTCTATCAGCGCGTTCTGCGGCGCTCTCTCGACGGATACCTGGAACCACGAAAGCCTCGCTGCGGAAGGGGATGGCCGTGCAGCGAGCGGCCCGGGCCATACTGTCGTACTCGCCGATGCACTGATTCGGTGCGTGGGTGAGCAGGCGGGCCGTCGCTGGCGGATCAGTACGTTCTCGATGCGCAACGTGGCTGCTCCTGAGATTCGTCGTCGCGTCAAGCGAGCGAGTCGAGAAACGCGTCGACTCGCTCGAAGTGTTCGGACCATGTTGGTCCACGGAAATGAGCAACTCGGGCCATTTGAGCTGAGCGTTCGGCGCTGTTGGCCGGCACGTATGCGAGGATTCGGTTAATCCAGTCGGTGCCGTCAAGCGGGTCGAGGTAGTCCGGAATGTCGGCAGCGATCTCATGGAAGATTGCGAGATTGCTCGCAATGACGGGCACGCGCAGCATCAGAGCCTCGACAAGCGGCAGGCCATAGCCCTCGACGAACGACGGGAAGAGGAGCGCCCGCGCGTGTTGGAGCAGTGCATGAAGCCGCTTGTCGGAGCAATTCGACTCTTCGTGCACTAGACCGCGAAGCTCTGCGCAGCGTTCAAGCATATCGACCACGTTTTCGCATTCCCAGCCGCGACGGCCGATGATCACGAGTCGCGGCGCTGCTGTTCCCAAGCGTTCCGCAAGGCGGCGCCAGAGATGCAGGACGAACCAATGATTCTTGCGCGGTTCGATGGTACCGAGCATTACGAAGTAGGGCGCGTCGAGGGGGGGCGGCGCTGGCGCGTAATGCGAGACTGCAGGTGCGAGATGTGCAACGACGCTCGGTGGCAGCGAAAGTCCAGCGCGCCGAGCCTCGATGGCTAGCTCGTCGAGTGTCGCATGCGAATTCGCGATTAGACCGCTCGCGTGCTTCAATGCCGTGCGAATACGCAGACGGTGAGTCGCGTCGACGCCAGGGCGGCAATATTCCGCATGCGTCAACGGAATCAGATCGTGGACCATAAAAACGGGACGAGCGTTTAGCGCGCGCATGGTCCGGTAGTATCGCGGAAACTCCATCCCGTTGTGGCTTGTATGCAACAAAATTGCCCGTTCAAATCGATTTGTGTTGAACCGATTCAGCAGCGCCCGCGCAACGATCGAACGCACCTCGTTTTTCTCCCGCCGAGGTGACAGCAACAGATTGAAGATACGTTGTGAATTGCTTTCCGTCAGGACGGTTGAGAAACCCCGCTCACTGAAAACCGCCCGTGCGCAATTTCCGTATCGCTTGATATACGCGAGTCCAACCCGGTCAACTCCGGTCGGGATGAGTCCGTCGTAATGGCGCGTGGTCAGGCGGGTGACGTCGAGGAGAATGTTTGTCACTCGGTTGAAATAAGAGTGTGCCGGGAGGCGATGGATGTTGTTCCGGAGGGGGCTTTGTACCCCGTTAAGGTTGCGAGTTGGGATGCAACAATTTTCCAACCGCTTATTCTATGGCATGTTGCATTGTGCGACAATTCGCGCCAGCCCATATTTATCGACCGCATCACATGCCGCATTTGCTCAGTCGTGCTGTACTGCCCACCTTGATAGTCGGCGTGCTTACCGGGTGTTCCGTTGTTCCGACATCCGGACCGAGCACTGCACGTATTAATCAAGTCGCTGACTCCTCGAACAATCCAGCCGAGGCTGCTGGCATCCAGGTCGTCGATATGACCGATGACGTCGCGCGCAAGCTCCACGCGGAGCGCGGACAAGCGGATTTTGCGACAGCACTTGGGGATACGGCCCAGTTTCGTCAGCAACTCGGCGTCGGCGACTCGATTGAAGTGTCGATCTGGGAAGCCCCTCCAGCGACCCTGTTCGGTGCATTGCAGGGTGACAGTCGAGGTGGCCCGAGCAATGCCCGCGTTACAGTCTTGCCGGACCAGACCATCGATGGAAGCGGCATGATAAACGTGCCGTTCGTGGGTAACGTGAAGGCTATCGGACGGACGCCGGTGCAACTCGCAGCCGACATTACCGGGCGCCTGAAGAACATCGCCCACGATCCGCAGGTGCTCGTCAAGCTATCGCGTAACGCAACGTCGTACGTTACGGTTGTTGGGGATGTCGTTAGCAGCAATCGAATGCAACTCTCCGCTCGCGGCGAACGCCTGTTGGACGCGCTTGCAAACGCGGGCGGTGTTCGGCAACCAATTGACAAGATCACCCTACAGGTCACGCGTGGCAACGAAGTCGTATCGTTGCCGCTGCAAACGGTTATTCGCGATCCGAGACAGAACATTCCGCTGCGCGCGGGGGATGTGGTAACTGCATTGTTTCAACCTTACAGTTTCATGGCGCTTGGTGCGACTGGCAAGAATCAGGAAATTAACTTTGAAGCGCAAGGCATCACGCTTGCGCAAGCTCTCGCGCGGGCGGGCGGTTTGGAGGATTCCCGTTCCGATGCCAAGGGTGTGTTCGTGTTCAGAATGGAAAAGGCGAATGCACTTGCATGGCCCCACTTGCCTGTTCGAATCACGGCGGATGGCAGGGTTCCCGTTATTTATCGACTCAACTTGCATGATCCCAATTCGTTCTTCGTGTCCCAGAGCTTCATGATGGACAACAAGGATCTGCTATACGTGTCGAACGCACCCATCACGGATATTCAGAAGGTACTTAATTTGGTATTTTCTGTCGCTTACCCCGTTGTTACCGGTGTGCAGACATTCAAGTGATGGCTCTATTGAGGTCGCATCTGCATAGTTCCGGAGCGTGAAGTTGCGACATGCGCAAGGGGATTTCTGACTGCACGGGACGGGGTGCAGTGGATGTTGCGTCTTTCCTGCTGCGCTCAGTTTCAACGAGACGTGAGCATCTTATGCTACATGCGGCAGGCTTGCTGGGCGGCGTCGTCTTTGTTTCGCTGCGTATAAAAGCGGTAATCATTTGGGGATTTTTATGCTGCTTGTTACTGGAGGGGCTGGTTTTATTGGCGCCAATTTTGTGCTCGATTGGCTATCAACGAGTGACGAGCCGGTGATAAATGTCGACAAGCTGACGTACGCAGGAAATCTCAATACGCTTAAATCATTGGAAGGTGATGCGCGGCATATTTTCGTGCGCGGAGATATTGGGGATCGAGCGCTGGTTGCCAATTTGCTGAGGAACCACCGACCGAGAGCAATCGTGAATTTTGCGGCCGAATCGCACGTCGATCGCTCGATTCAAGGGCCGGGCGAATTTATTCAAACGAATGTTGTTGGTACGTTCAATTTGCTCGAATCGGTACGTTCATACTGGATGGAGCTTACCGGCTCCGAGCAGCAAGCTTTTCGTTTTCTGCACGTGTCGACTGACGAGGTGTTTGGTACGCTCGCGGACAATGATCCGCCGTTCACGGAGAGTGATACATACGAGCCGAACAGCCCATATTCGGCGAGCAAGGCGGCGTCCGATCACCTAGTGCGCGCGTGGCACCATACTTACGGTTTGCCGGCACTCACGACCAATTGCTCAAATAATTATGGGCCATACCATTTCCCCGAGAAATTAATTCCGCTCGTGATCCTGAATGCACTTGCCGGAAAATCTTTACCAATTTATGGAGACGGTCGACAGATTCGCGATTGGCTGTATGTGAAGGATCACTGTGCGGCGATTAGAACCGTTCTGGCCGACGGAAGAGTTGGAGAGACTTACAACGTGGGCGGCTGGAACGAGAAACCGAACATCGATGTGGTGCGCACTATCTGCCGCATTCTCGACGAATTAAAACCGCGTGCAGATTCTGAATCATATGCGTCGCAAATCACTTATATTCAGGATCGTCCCGGCCATGACCGACGCTATGCTATCGACGCGCGCAAGCTTGAGCGGGAACTTGGCTGGAAACCAGCCGAGACTTTCGATACCGGTATTCGCAAGACCGTTGAATGGTACCTATCGAACCAGTCTTGGGTAGAAAACGTCACGAGCGGACAATACCGTACTTGGATTGAACGGCAGTATGGGGAGTAAAGATGGCGCGTATTCTGATTACCGGTTCGAACGGCCAAGTCGGTTTTGAATTGCAGAGAGCAATTGCGCCTCTCGGCGATGTTGTGGCAATGGACCGAAGCGGTTTGGATCTCAGCGATCCAAATGGCTCGATTGAGGTGCTGGAGCAACATCAACCGAACGTGATTATCAATGCCGCGGCGTATACCGCTGTGGACAAAGCAGAGAATGAGTCCGATCTCGCAAGAGCGGTTAATACCGTTGCCCCAGGGGTCATTTCCGAATGGGCTGCGCGCAGGAACGCGCTATTTGTGCACTATTCGACCGACTACGTATTCGACGGGACTGGCGAGAATGCGTATCGTGAAGATGATCCGGCCAATCCGCAGTCCGTCTACGGTGTTACCAAACGCGATGGTGAAGACGCGGTCCGTCGTGCGATGTCGAAGCATTTGATACTGCGGACCAGCTGGGTTGTCGGTGCGCACGGCGGGAATTTTCTCAAGACGGTTCTGCGGTTGGCACAGGACCGTGACACACTTCGCATCGTCGCCGATCAGTTCGGCGCGCCGACATCGGCTGAATTGATTGCCGACGTCACCGCTCAGTTAGTCTCACGCTATTTATCATCTCCCGAATCCTTTACATTCGGGACTTATCATCTCGCGGCATCCGGTGAAACGAACTGGTGCGAGTATGCTCGCTATATTCTGACGCTCGCGGAAGCAAAAGGTCTTGATCTCAGGGCCCGCGCGTCCGATATTCAGCCGATCAAAAGTCACGAATATCCATTGCCGGCAAAACGTCCGGCGAATTCGCGCCTCGACTGCACGAAGCTTGCAACGGGATATGGCTTGGTGTTACCGGATTGGCGAGAAGGCGTCGCCCATGTTTTTGAGCAGCTGCATCCTTGACGCAGGAACGACTATAGCATGAAGCGTAAAGGCATCATTCTCGCCGGTGGGTCCGGAACTCGGCTTTATCCGGCAACTCAAGCGATCAGCAAGCAGTTGCTGCCGATCTATGACAAACCGATGATCTATTATCCGTTGAGCACGCTAATGCTCGCGGGGATTCAGGATATCCTTATTATCTCGACACCGCAGGATACGCCTCGCTTCGAGCAATTGCTCGGTGACGGTTCGCAGTGGGGAATCCGCCTGCAATACAAGGTGCAGCCAAGTCCAGAGGGCCTTGCGCAGGCGTTTCTGCTCGGTGAGGCGTTCATCGGATGTGATCCGTCCGCACTTGTTCTTGGCGACAATATCTTTTACGGACACGATTTCGCAAGCTTGCTTAGAAGCGCTGCAATTAAAGCGTCGGGAGCGAGCGTATTCGCCTATCACGTGCAAGATCCCGAGCGGTATGGGGTCGTGGAGTTCGACCATGCAGGAAAAGCGGTCAGCATTGAGGAAAAGCCAGCGATACCGAAATCTCATTACGCGGTGACGGGTTTGTACTTTTATGATGAACGTGTCGTCGACTTCGCGAAGTCGATCAAACCCTCGCCACGCGGCGAACTTGAGATCACCGATCTCAATGCGCTGTACCTAAAGGAAGGGTTGCTCGATGTAAAAACGATGGGGCGCGGCTATGCTTGGCTTGACACCGGAACACACGATTCGATGCTCGAAGCATCGCACTTCATTGCTACGATGGAGCATCGACAAGGCCTGAAAATCGCCTGCGTCGAAGAGATTGCATACCGGCTCGGCTACATAGATGGGGAGCAGCTTGAGCAACTTGCGCAGCCACTCAGCAAGAATGGATACGGACGCTACTTGCAGAACGTTCTGAAGGAGGGCAAGGTCCAATGAACGTCATCGATACGATCATTCCAGACGTCAAGATATTTGAACCAAAGGTGTTTGGCGACGCACGTGGTTTTTTCTTTGAGAGTTTCAATCATCGCTCGTTTGAAGAAGCAATCGGTCAGTCAATCACTTTCGTGCAGGACAATCATTCGAAGTCGACAAGGAACGTCGTGAGGGGGTTGCATTATCAGATCCATCACGCACAGGGAAAGCTGGTCCGCGTTGTCGCGGGTGAGGTATTTGATGTCGCGGTCGATATTCGGCGCTCGTCGCCGACGTTCGGTCATTGGGTCGGTGTGACTCTGTCTGAGGAAAACAAGCGTCAATTGTGGATACCTGAAGGGTTTGCTCACGGCTTTGCCGTGACGTCGGATGCAGCCGAATTCCTATATAAGACGACCGATTACTGGCACGCAGACGCCGAGCGGGCAATTCGTTGGGACGATCCAATGCTAGCGATCGAATGGCCAATTACCGACGACGCCCTCGTTTCGGACAAGGATCGTGCGGCCTCGGCATTCAAAGACGCTGCATATTTCTAAACGCCGAGGTGCCCGTTAGGTTAGGCGGGCAGAAGGACTTATTGCTTCATGAACGGTAACCAAGGGCGTTCGCCGCGCGGCCGGTGCGCCAAGGTGAAATCCTCTTTTTCCAACGTCAGGTTGGGGTTGTAGAAACGATCCGGTTCGGAATCCGTTTTCCACCGCGCCCGCATGTAGTTTTTTTCTCGTTCGAATCTCGCACGGCTCTCCGCCGATGCTTGGTCACTACCGCGTGAATATGATTCGTGATGGTACAGGACTGCATAAGGCGTCCATGTAACTTGGTATCCTGCCGCACCTGCACGTAAGCAGAAATCGACGTCATTGAATGCGACGGTCAGATCCTGCTCGTTGAGGCCGCCGAGTTCCCGGTAAATTGATCGTCGAACAATCAGGCAGGCGGCGGTAACCGCCGAGAAGTTTTGCGTCAGTACGGCGCGCCCTGCATAGCCAGAGTGCGTTCCGGGATACAGGCGATGCGCGTGACCCGCAAAGCCTCCGATGCCGATGACTACCCCCGCATGCTGAACGAAGCCGTCGGAATAAAGTAGTTTTGCCCCAACGACGCCAACTTCGGGTCGAAGGGCTTGAGATACCATTTCGTTTAACCAGTCAGGTGAGACGACCTCGACGTCGTCATTCAGCAAACCGATGATCTCGCCGGTTGCGTGTTTTTCCGCGAAATTGTTGATGGCAGAATAGTTAAACGGCGCGTCGTAGTTTATGACGCGAATCTTGTCGTGATTCGAAATCTGATTGAGGTAATTTATTGTCTCGGAGCATGTGCTCTGATTGTTAATGACGATGACCTCGTAATTTTTATACTTCGTTTTACGGAGGACGCTCTCAATGCATTGCTTCAGAATATTCCGGCCGTTACGTGTCGGAATCAGAATGCTGACCTGAGGTTGTCTCTCTGGAATCGGATAGATGACGCGATAGGTGCCAATGAAATGGCCATGCTCGACCCGCGTGCCTGGTTTGTCGACAAGAAAGTCCTGTATGGCGCGCAATGCGGCGTCATAGGCGTAGTGTTTGGCATTCGGATTGGCCGCCGTCGATTCGCCGTGAAGGCGCCAATGATAAAGGACGTGTGGAATGTGTCGGATCTGGTCCGGTCGACTCGCGCGCACGCATCGCAGTGCCAGATCGTAATCTTGGCTGCCTTCATAGCCGACACGAAATCCCCCGATTTCGCGAAGCAGGGAGGTTCGGTATACACCCAGATGCGAAATCATGTTGTGCGAAAGGAAAAGATCGGGGTTCCAGTCGCTCTTAAAATATGGATCGCTTCGATTGCCTGCGTTGTCAATCTTATCTTCGTCAGAATAGACGATGTTTGCATCGGGGAAGCGATTGATCTCCAGCGCAACATGGTAGAGCGCATGTTTCGGCAGCAGATCATCCTGGTCGAGAAGCGCAACGAAACTCCCTTCAGCGATTGCAAGCGCACTATTCGATGCGGCTGATATGTGGCCGTTGACGTCCCTGAAATGTACCTTGATACGCGAATCTAGTGCCGGTAATGATGTCAGGAACGGTCGGACGTCGCTAGCGGTGGAGCAATCGTCTGCAATGCACAACTCCCAATTCGAATACAACTGATTTCGTACCGATTCGATCGCCTCTTTGAGATAATCCAATGGGGGATTGAACGTCGGCATTACAATCGAAATCCGCGGCTTCTGCGAGAATTGCTCGATATGGGATCGAATGGCGGCCTCGTCTGCATTGCTCAATGCAGTGTAATTTTCGATGAACGTCTGATAGGAAGGCGGTGCAGAATGAATCCTGAGTTTCGCACAGTCCTCATAGGCGCCGTGGAGGTCAAGGATGATGCGTCTTGCCTTTAGCGAGTACTGCTTCGCTTGATTGGTTTTTCTAAACTTCCAGATGTCGCTCGCAACCCACTCGGCCATCCTGGCGACGCGTTCAATTTCAGTGATTGCCGTCATGACGATCGACTGTTGTACGATCACACCCTTGCCGCGCATCGGCACCCAACGAAGTGCGCGAACAGTCGGCGGAAGTTTAAATATGTGCTTGATGTTTCCGGGCCGGGTCGTGGGAATAACAATGCATTCTGCCTCGGAAAACCCTGAGCCGCTGTCGATATACAGTTGTGCCTGAAGCTGTGCGCCACGCCGAACCAAAGACGATTGCATGTACACCCATCCACGAGGATATATACCGTCTATTGGAATTAGGTCGAACGTAGGATCGGTGCCGGTAGATGTCCACGTATTCGATCGGGTGTCGTCTATCGCCACGTCTTGCATGGGCGCCAGCTTGAATAAGAACGCGCGGCGAATAAACGGAATGGATTGGGCAGGCATTTAACTTTGTCGGTAAGCAATGAAGCATATTTGGCTGCGATGAACGCTGCCTGGCTGGAGCTCGTTACTTCTCCGTTTGCGGCGCACGGGTTACTTGCCGTACAGACCAATGCTATCAAGCACGGGAAGCATATCTACTGCATAGGCGTCGGGGGACGTTGTCATCGGTCGAACAACATGCGGTTGCGGTTTGATCGATCGATATCGGCCCACGGGCACAGAGCCGTTTGCCGGGGCGCGTTCCTTCCCCCCCGGCACATGTCGACGCATCGATGTCGGACATGATCATGATGTGATATTGTCTGGGCCGTGAACGTCCGATGCGATATTCTGCTTTGGAGCGCACGCAGTATTAATGAGTTCACTCGGCAGCGACCGCTCGCTTCCCACGGATTCAATGGCGGATTCGAGTGACGTGCCGATAAGGGAGGTATTTTTCGTGCCGTCGACCGTTTCGTCGGGCGACAACATGAATGTCTGGTCGCGCCTAGCCATGATGTTCGCGACATGAAATGAGGAACCATGTGCCATTGATGTCGCGTTAGTGTTCGCGGCGTCTGCCTCGAATGTTGTCCGGTTGGACGCGGTTGCGCCGGAGCTCAGGCTGGAGAGGATGCGATCCTGCTCCAGGATCCGTTCTTCGTAATTCAGGCACAACTGCCGAAGGCGCGTGATCTCTTCCGCTTTGCTTCCGAGCATCGTACCGAGCGAGCTCAACTCCCTCTCGTAGTTGTCGATCAACGTTCGAAGTACAAACGGATCTTCGGAGTAATAGTCCGATGCGGCCATACGCCGAATTCCGCGCGCAATGGCGGTCGTGCGTTGTTCGTGGCGACGCCAGCCGGTATGGCCGATCCCGAGCCTGTCAAGTTCGTCATAGATCGGCTGAAGTCGATCCGCCAGATAAACAAGGAATTCGTCAGGGATTGAAACCTCCGGAGACGAGTTGACCTTGTCGCCTGCATTGTCGATCGCTGGGAATTGATGGTCGATTTCGAGGAAGTCGCATACGCTTGCCAGTGCTTCTCGGGGGGTTTTGCGAAAATCCTCAAAGTAGAAGACTCGAAGTTCGTGATCCGCTAGGAACCCTCGGAGATTCTTGATAATCTCATCGTAGCGCGCATGCTTCCAGAACCAATCTTGATTGAGTGTTTCCTGGAACCGCTGAAAATATTCATGTGAGATCTCGTGAGCGAGTCCGTTCCAAGCAAGCTCGAACTTATAGTGCGACCAAACTCGTTCGAGCGGGTCACGGAGCACGTAAACTGCCCGGATATTCTTCGCGTTTGCTCGAACCAGTTGCCACCCGGCTTCATCGAGACAGCTGTTCAGATTCGAGAAATCGGCACAATACTTGGAATTCCCGGCATCCTGGTATAGCGACTGATACCATCGATCATCGATTTCATGCTGCGCGGCATACCGCCCGAACCATTTGAATTCAGTGGCATGGTCTTCTACGAAATCGCCAGAATAACCGTTCTGTTGATCGAGATAAGAGGCAAGTGCGCGGACCCGGTTGTCTCGGGATTCGAAATCGCAATGTTGCCTAACATGAGCGAAATAGTGTATTTCTTTCTGAGGCGGAAAATAAATGTCGGGATGATCTTTGAGTTGTGTATAAAGCCACGATGTCGATGCCTTCATCGCGCCGACGCTCATGAAAAGATTTTCGATCATTTTTGTTGTGCCAATTTATGATTGAATAGTTCGGCAAGCTGACTAATTTGCTGTGACGAGTAGCGTATGTTTCCGGAAGTGGACCGTTGTTTGTATTTTTCAGGATTTTGATCGATGATATTCAGCGTTGACGAGATGGCATCGGCTGTTGGGTCTACAACAAAACCGTTTTCTTCGATGATTTCTTCTCCGATGGCGCCGACATTCGATGCGACAACCCAACAGCCACAGGCAACTGCCTCCCGGGTAACCAATCCGAAGCTTTCCGGCCAGAGCGAAGGAGCGAACAGTACGTCGATACGCCCGTACACATCGATGATCCGTTGCTGTGCGACGCGGCCAATGATGGTGACGGGCACGTCACCCCAGAGGGTCTTCTCGAAGAAGTTCTCCGGTTGTGAATGATCGACGACCAGTGCCTCGATATTGTTCGATCCGCTTCGCATGACGGCGTCGCGGAACAAAAAGAACCCCTTGTGAGTGGCCATGCCACCGATGTGCCCACAGATAACGCGTTTGCTATATGACGTGTCTTTTACTTTCCAGTCAACGAAATCGGAAATCCCGTTCCGATTCGTCAGGCAATTGGAGATGCCGTTACTCTGGTAGAGTTTCGTATATGTTTCCGAGACGCACAATACATCTTCAGCGTCCGCGAGCAATGCCTTGAGGTAGTTGCGACGCTGAAGCGATTCCTCCCAGGTGATGCCTTCTGGTAGTTGATACTTTGAGAATGGGTCAGGATGCCCATCGGAATAGACATTTCCTCTTGCATCAGTCAGGAATTGATAGTCGGAAATCCACCATGCATCGTGAGCTGTGACATAGTACGGAATACCACGGTTTCGTGCCGACTCGACAATGCCCCCGCCGAGGCGCTGGATGCAATGGAAGTGAATTAGATCTGGCTTTTCGAACTCCAAAAACTGATCGAAGATTTCCCCAATTTTCGGATCGGTTTCGTGCCAGTCCATGTTGACGCGCCACAGAATCGACGTCGAATAGACGCGCACCCCGTTGTGGATGTACGGGCGCAGCGTGTACGGCTTGTGATTGTGCGCATCGCTGGTGAACACGACCAGATCGAAATCCTCCGAATACTGTTCCGTCAGAAGTTGCGCCTGATCGGCAACGACGCGCGTTGCTCCCCCGATTGCTTGAGGCGGGAAAAAGACATTGACAATGGCGATTTTCGGTCTGTTGTTACTCATGGCTTCGCGACGTGTAATCAGATTCCTGAATGCTGGCGAACAGCAGAATCGATGAAGTTGACGATGTTTTCAGAAAGCGCTTCAGGCATGTAAGTTGACCGAATGCGCGTTTGCGCGGCGACGCCGATTTGTTGCCGGAGGGACGCATCAACCGTGAGCTTCTCGAGGTACTCGTACCACTCCTCGTGGCTCGTTGCCAGGAAGCCGGTAACCCCATGGTTGATCGTGTCGACATAGTTTTTCGTCTTGCTCATGATCGATGGGATGCCGAAATGCGCGGCCTCCATCCACTTGATCTCGCTTTTGCAGTCGTTAATGATGTCGTCGTGCAGAACAGCGAGATTGATGTCAACCGATGACAGGAAATTCAGGTAGCTCTTCGGTTCGAGTACGGAGTGGAACTGAACGACTTGATTCCCATGCTTCTTCAGGAACAGTGCAGGGAGCTTGAGATGGCCGATTGTGACGAGGCGCGTCTTCGGATAGTTCTGCAGCAGCTTGTCGATTGCCGGTAGTGCGATATCGATGAAATCGCTATTGTGCGCTAGTGTTCCGCTGCCATAGAAGATATTAATATACCCTGACGAGTTCGCGGCCGCTTTTGTCGACTTCAATATGATGTCGTCCAGCGCATTGCGATGGAGAAATCCCGTTCGATATCTGACCAATTCAGACAACTTGTCGAGTAACGGCTTGGTAGACGATATCGCGAAATCGCAAAGCGTCGCGGCTGCACGGAATACGGCCGTATCTTTGGTCAGGTTTGCATAGACTTGCAGCGACACCTGGCCCCCGAACGATTCGATAGGCGGTGGGCTGACCGGATCGATAAGCAGATCGTCGATATCGTAGAACGTGATTTTCCCGAGCGCCCTGGTACGCTCGATCGTGCGGATGGTTCGGATCGCGGCGGGTACCCTGTAGAAAATTACGACGTCGTGGAAATTGACGAGTTCGTCACATTGGTCATGATCGCGATAATTGACAGCGGTAGCCTCATAGCCGGCGAGTTCCAGTTGTTCGACTTTTTGTTCGATCCGATACCGTAGGCATTGCGGCAGATCAAACGTCCCGATGATCAGGACACGGTTGCTGCGAATCGGGGTAGAGAGTTTGCGCTGCGTGGAGTAGGCGGTGAAAAACCGGCCGTATGCATCAGCAACGAACTTCGTGGCAGCCTCTGACGTTTCGATAAGCGCGTTGCGCTCGTGGCTGATCGCAAGACAGTTGAATACCTGCTCCTGCGTATACCAGTAGTTGTACAGGATGTCGTCGAGCTTGTCGGAGAGAAGATCGAGATTGGATTGCGTTGCCGTCGCAGCAATCAGTACTTCAACTGCTTTGTCGAACTGATGCACCTTGGACAGAGCATGGGCGAGATTCTGTGGAACCCATTCTGAGCGGGAGCCGAGCTTCAGCGCATGCCGGTAGTGAGCGATCGCCTGCTGCAACTCGTGACGATTAACGGCAAGATTGCCGAGATGCTCGTGCGCAAGTGCGGTAGGCGCAAAATGGAGCGACAACTGATACAACTCGTTCGCCCGTGAGCGAGACTCGATACGTTCTTGATGCAGGGCGAGCTGGAGGTAAAAATTGGCGTTGGTTGCAGCATCGTCAGAAATCGACAACTTGCGTACCGGAATCTGAGAGGCAATTTCCTTGAGTGCAGTAAAGAAATTCGGGTAATGCTCGTCCGGATTCAGTCGGTGAATTTCGTCAAGAGTCAATTGCGAGGGCAGCACGCGGCGCGTGACGCCCAGCGACGAGAGAAAGTCGTCGAGTGACGGAAATCGGCCGCCTTGACGTCCCTGCTGGAGCCAGTGCTGGATCGCTTCCTCTCTGCTCTTCAAATGAGCTAGGTCCGGGTGGGCGTCGACATAGAATTGCCAGTCGAACCGGAATGGTCGACCGTGCGCAGCGCCTGTTTTCAGATAGTGATAAGTCGCGTGATAGTTGCTTGGCAACGCGGCCTTGACGTCTGGATTGAGCGCGACATAGGTTTCCGGTGAAAAGTCCTCGGGCAGGTCTGCGGGGTCGAGGTGCTCCTTCTGAAGCAGCGCATTCAGATTAGGATGACGGCCTTCTTCCGGCCCTTCCTTGCGCCAATGCATAACCAGTCGGGCGTCACTCAGCGATGCCAGATCGCTGTACCAGCAGCGATAGAACGAGAGGTCGAGTTCGGCCGGAGTAGTGTCGCGGCCCGATGCATTTCTGCGAGATCTGAGAAAGATTTTTTTCATTGCCGGCCAAATTTAAATCGATATCCAGGTTTTCGTGACAGTAAAGTGCGGTGAATATCGATTGATCGTGAATGCAATTGGTATTTGTAGTTTAAGAAAAATTCTAATGATTTAAACGTTGGATTCGCTGTAGTAGAAATCAAGCGCATTGTCGACAGTGTCGAAATTGTGCAGCTTTCCGGACACGAGTACGGCGGCGCGATCACAGTGTTCGCGCATATATCCGGCATCGTGGGAAACGATAATCATGGCGCGATCCTTTCTCTTCTCGAACAATTCGTGGTGACACTTCGCATGAAAGCGCGCATCACCGACTGCCACAATCTCGTCGATCAGGAAACAGTCGAAATCGACGGCCAGGGAAATTGCGAATGCGAGTCGCGCTCGCATTCCGGATGAGTATTTCTTGACGGGCTCCCGCAGGTACACGCCGAGTTCGGAAAAGTCATCCACGTACGGCGCAACCTTGGCGAAATCCACCCCGTAGATACGGCAAATGAAACGAAGGTTGTCGTATCCAGTGAGGCTGCCCTGAAATGCTCCGCCGAACGCAAGTGGCCATGAAATGGTCATATTCCGCTCAATGTTGCCGGAGGTCGGAAATTCGGCGCCGCTGATCATCCGGATGAGCGTCGATTTGCCCGCGCCGTTGCGGCCGAGGATGCCGACTTTTTCCCCTTTCTGCACGTTCAGGTCGATCTTGTCGAGGACGACGCGTGGGCCCTGGCGGGTGTGATAAACCTTTGTGACGGCTTTGATTGCGATCATTCCGGCTCCACGCGTTTGCTGACGTCCCTGACCAGCATCATCCCGATCAACGTCAATACGGAATTGGCCGCGATAAAGTAGAGAAGGTTTTCGTGCGTCCGGACAATGTTTCCGAAGTACCCGTGCCGAATCATTTCGGCACCATGAACCATCGGCAACACGAGAATGTACGGATGTACCGCCTTCGGTAGCCAGTCGACCATGAAAACGGCACCCGAGAACGGGAAGAGGAGGTAAGTGGCGGTGTGCCAGACGCGCTCAAACACCTCCGAGCGCTCGGAGGCGGCGCCGATCGTCAGGCCAATGGCGAATGCGAACCAGCATTGCATCAGCCAGCCGATCGTCATCGTAAGCAAATCGGCAGGAAGCGAAGCCAAGCCAAGCGCGGTAAATATCAGGACCAGGAGCGACAGGGATGCGGTGGCGCCAGCCGTTTCAAGTATCAAGCGTGATAGGAAGACGTCGAGTACCCGGACATTGCGGTGATAGAGCAAGCTCAGGTTTGGCTCGATTGCCTTCGAGCAGCGGTTGCCGGAGTTTCGCCAGACAAGCAGTGACGAGTAACCAGTCACGGCGAAGCCGGCAATAGGCAGATTCGAGCCATGGGTGAAGTGACCGAGAGACCAAACGATCGTGACCCCCGACGTGAACATCATCGGTTCAAGAAAGAGCCACAGAAAGCCGAAATTGTGACGTCCATACCGCGTGATAATCTCGCGCATTAGTAGCGCGAAAATGACCTGGCGCTGGATCTCGAACGAGCGCCAGAGAGAAGGCTTAATGGTCGTTGTCGTGTCAGTCACGATGCTCTCGAATGCCGGCGATCAGGATCGTTAGAACACCCCAGGCAATGATGCCGAGGATCAAGGTCGCAAGAATATTCCGCAGGCGACGCGGTTCGAGTGCCATATCCGGTTTGGACGGCTGTACGACACGCTCGAGATAAAGTTGCTTGCGCATCGCATCGTTCCGGGCTTGCTCGAGCGAAGCGAGCGCGACCGCGAGTTGCTTATCGGCAAAATCTCTCTCGAGAGAGAGGCGTTCATATTCGGCGGCCTTGTTGGCAAGCGAGCGGTCGCCACCGGTAACTTGATTGCTTCTTTTGGCAATCTCGTCGCGCAGCGAGCTGATCCGGTTCACTAGGATCGGAATTTGGGGGTTGTCGCGCGATGCTTGTCTGACCTGGTTGAGAGTGACCGTAGCCGCGGCCATTTCATCCTGAAGATTGGCGACCTGTTGAAGCTGCAGGGCGGACTGCCGCTCCGGGTCGATCACGCCCTTCTTGTTCCGGTAATCCGAAAGATTGAGCGCCGCGGTTCTGGCGCGTTGTTCGGCCGTCTCAACTTCGCGCGATGCAAACTTGATCATGTCTTCGCGCGCGCGGTTGTTGAGCTGGTTGACCAGGCCTTCGCTTATCTCGATGAGGTTTTCGTTCGCAGCGTATGCCTGCTCCGGCGTGAACGCACGCGTGGTGAGGGTCGTGATCGACGATGCCGAGTCGAGCTGGACCGTTACCTTGTTTTGGTAGTAGCGGTAAAGCGCTTCAAAACTCTTGTCAAACGAAAAGCCACCAAACCGGCTGAATATGTCGACTGCCGGTGCCGAGTAACCGGCGGCGAGGTCGATTTTTTCGTTTAAGCGCTTCAGTGCGTCGCGCGAGAGGATGTAGTCCTCGACCGTATAGCTGTCGTCCTGCGAGCGAGACAGCCCGGTGTTAGTGAGCAACGCGCCGAGCGTACTTTGAGATTGGCGCTCGGGGCTCCGTACCACGAAGCGGGATTCTGAGATGTAGACGTCGGATGCGATCAGACCATAGTACGTCGTGGCAACAACTGTCGGGATGACCACCGTGCAAATGAAGAGCGGGCTGGCGCGACGAAGCTTGTTCGTTACTTTGTGCACCAGCGACTCTCGGCGCGCTGCGGAAGAAGCGGTAACTTCCATTTCGAATCGATCACAATCAAAGAGTGGGGTTTGGCGAACGTGTCGCATCAAACGGGAACGTACGGTGCAGCGAGCAAAAAAATCTCAAGTAAGCTGCGGTACACGGCAGACGGGTCGGTGTTGCTAATTCGGGCATGATCGGCAGGCATCCGAGACGAAGATGTCGAACAACAGATCGGCTACGTAGGAAAGCGAGTCGGACATTCGAGTCGAGTACCTAGTCGGCCGACTCCCAGGGTTTCATCGACGCCCGGACGGCTGCCCGCGAGGCGATGCGCAATGTCGGTGACACTGGGTACAGTGCGGCTGGATCGCTGCTGAACCGGTAGTCGGGCGGTGCGCATCCTTCGTCGAGCAATTTTAGCGTTCGAACGGGAAGCGCTCCAGCAATCGCTCAATAATGGAGGCATAGCAGATCGTCGGCGGCGAGTTGTCCGTCGTCGAGCGGTTGCATAGTTTGTCATTGCGTTGTCAGGTTGTGCCCCGGATCGCTTGTGCAGCCGGTTCGGTGAACTGATGGCTTCAACGGGCCGGCGCTTCGTAGCTCTCCGCTTGATGTTGCCGGTGAGGCGAGCGGGTTCGGCGCATTGTGTGATTCCGGTAACAGCGGAACGGGCAGGTCAAAGGCCGCAGCGCAAAACCGCGTCGTCCTGCTTCGAGCTGACGGAGCGAGAGATCTCGCCGATTTTGCCCCGGTCGTCTGGTGGTCGAGTGTTGCTTGACGAGTTCGAGCGACCAGGGGAGTTTTCCGGGAGATCAGCCTCTGCCGCCACATGCCCGGCCCGTACCAATCCTTCCGCACATCACTCGTCATGGTGAAGGAACTGGATGCCGCTGGATTAACCCGAAAAACAACAGATCCCATCAACTGATACCGCTTTCTCGGTTGGATTTTGCTTGGTTCACACGCCTGACATCTTCGGAGAGGCGGCTCGAGCATTTGCCGATACGTTTGAGGGTATGGCGGCGGGGCGGCGCAAGGAAGGAGAGCGGCGCAGCGGCGATTATATAACGACTTGATATGACTATTGCTATCGGTCTTCGGCGTCGGAGCGACACTGATTTTAAATTTTTGTGAGCTTTATATTTCTTTCCCGCGTAATGATGTATTCTCCGCTGTCCAGCCCGTAGCGCCAACAAAACCATCCAGACAGGCTCGTTTCCCAAGGGGGGGCTCTTGGGTGCCCTGTTTTTGCTCCGCTCAAAAAATCGATGCATCGATCCTTCCTTGCCTTGCAGGGCACGGCCTCACCGTTCTTCGGCCAGCTTGCGTCTGCGTTGCGCGACCGAGGGCATGCGGTACGCAGGGTAAATTTCTGCGGCGGAGATTTGGCTTACAGTTGTAAAGGGCCTTTCCTGAACTACAGTGGCCGAGCGAGCGACCTTCCAGGCTGGTACCGGGAAATGCTGCAGGCAGGCAGCTATTCAGACATTCTCATGTTCGGCGATTGCCGCGAGGTGCATGCGCATGTTCATCCAATATCGCAGGCGATGGGTGTGAAAGTACATGTGTTCGAGGAAGGGTATGTTCGGCCGCACTGGCTGACACTCGAAGCGCACGGCGTCAACGGGCGCTCACTGCTTCCGCGCGATCCGAAATGGTATTTCGACCAGCGCAGCGTGCTTCCGCCAAGTCCTGCCGGCTTGCCGACTGGCTACAATCTCTACGAACGTTCGTTGCACGATATCCGGTATCGCGCTGCTAACGCTTTCTATGCTGCGCAGTTTCCTAACTATAAATCGCATCGGCCGAAGAACGGTGTGGTTGAATATGCTGGATTAGGGTTTCGCGCTCTCCAGCAAGGCAGGCATCGTCGGGAGGCGACCAAAGTAACGAAAGCGCTGCTTGATGAGGGGTGCGCATATTATCTGTTCCCGTTGCAACTTAATTCCGATGCGCAGATAGTTTTTCATTCCCCGTTTGACGGAGTCTGCAGTGCAATTGATCGCGTCATGCGGTCGTTTGCAGCCCATGCGCCCGAGGGCAGCCTCCTGGTGATCAAAAATCATCCGCTTGACACGGGACTAATCAATTATCGTCGGTTCGTCGCCCAGCTTGCCGGCGTTCTGGGTCTTGCCGACCGTCTGCGCTTTATTGATTCCGGACATTTGCCAACTCTGCTGGAGCGTGCAAGGGGTGTCGTGGTCGTGAATAGCACAGTGGGGCTGTCCGCAGTTCACCATTGCCGACCGCTCATCACGTTGGGAACTGCGATCTACGATATACAGGGCCTCACTTGGCAAGGGACGCTTGAGGATTTCTGGACGCAAGCCGATCGTCCCGACATGGCACTTTATCAAGCATTCCTTGACTACATCATGCATCACACCCAGATCAACGGTGACTTTTATACCCGTAGCGGAATTGCGATGGCGGTGGAGCGGACAGTCATACGCCTTGAGGCGGCTCGTGTTTAAGGAGCGCGTACGTCACGTGGTCGTTACGGGCGCTAGTTCCGGAATTGGGCTTGCATTGGCACTAGACTATGCCGCTCCTGGGGTTGTCCTTGGATTGGTTGCCCGTGACGAAGCGAGGCTTAACGCGTGCGAAGCGGCTTGTCGTGAGCGGGGAGCAACTGTCGTCACCGGTCGTATCGATGTTCGAAATGCGTTGCAACTAGAAGCCTGGCTTCATCGATTCGACGACGCTTACCCGATCGACCTGTTGATCGCCAATGCAGGGGCAGCAAGCACGCTCGCATCCAGTTCCGATTGGGAGACCCTCGATCGAACGGTGGCAGTCAACGATACCAATTTCTACGGCACTCTACATGCCGTCCTGCCGGTAGTCGAGAGGATGCGTGTGCGCAGGTGCGGGCAGATTGCAATGGTCAGTTCGATCGCGGCACTCCGCGGTATGGCTATCTCGCCGGCCTATTGCGCCAGCAAGGCGGCGATCAAGGCCTATGGCGACTCGGTTCGTCCGCTGCTTGCACGTGAGGGGATTGTATTGTCCGTTGTTTTGCCGGGATTCGTAAAAACTTCGATGAGCGATGTGTTTCCCGGTGACAAACCATTCATATGGTCGGCCGACAAGGCGGCCCGCCACATACGTGCCGGGCTTGCGGCTAAACGTGCTGAAGTCGCCTTTCCGGCAATGCTTGCAGTAGGCATGCGACTACTTAACGTTTTGCCGGTATGGATTGCAGATGCCATACTGTCGCGCCTGTCCTACATTCCGCGAGAGGGGCGATAGCTTGAGTGGGGAACTTGCGACGCAGGGTCTCGTAGTTGCAGCGGCGCTGGTGTTGTCCTTTGTGTTGGATTTGATCGCCCGTCCGCGAGGCGTGGGACATCGGCCGCTGGCTGCCGTCTCATTGCACGCTTTCGCAGTCATGTTCGTGTTTTGCGTGGCTTTCTCGCTAACCATTCGGCCGGTCTTTTCTGCGTTTGTTTCTGTTGCACTTGTCGGCCTTCTAGCTGCCGTGAGCAATGCGAAGTACGAGTCGTTGCTCGAGCCTTTCGTGTTCACCGACCTCAGTCTCTTCAGCCAACTTTTCTCCCATCCACGTCTCTACCTGCCGTTCCTGAGCGTAGGCAAGGTAGTTGGGATTGCGGCCGGCGTGATATTGCTGATAAGCGGCTACGTGCTCGAGCGTCCGCTGTTTTCGAGCTTTCGCGGTGTTGCCATGTTGGCTGCGGCGATGTGTTTTCTGTGCGCGCGTTGGTTTGCCGCTCATCTTGAGCTATCTCTTGTCGCTGTCGACGATCAGAGGCGGTTCGGTTTTTTTGCAGTATTCGTCGCCTATTTGCTGAATGGCCTGCGCATTTCCACACTCCGGGAATTCGAGCGGCAGATGGGGTTAGGGGTCTTCGTCGCTGGTGCCCCAGCTAAGCACCCGCATGTCGTTGTGATCCAGAGCGAATCCTTTTTTGATGTCCGTAGAGTGGGGCCGGCAATCAATCGCGATATTCTTTCCCGATTCGATCAGGCCCGCCAGGAGGCCACTGTTTGTGGTGAGCTGACAGTGCCAGCCTGGGGGGCTAACACAATGCGAACGGAGTTCGCGTTGTTGACAGGATTGAGGGCAGATAGCTTGGGTTACGCGCGTTTTTATCCGTATGCATTTGTTCGCCGGACATGCGCATCGATTGCCAGCTGGTTCTGTCGCGGTGGCTACTCGACGGTCGCGATCCACCCGTACTATGCTGATTTTTTCGGCCGCGATCGCGTGTTTCCGTTGATGGGGTTCGACAGGTTTGTTGGCGTCGAGGCCTTTGCTGGCGCGTCGAGGTTTGGGCCCTATGTGTCCGATGCAGCGGTCGCAGACGAGATTATTGAGACCTTGAATGTGCCAACGGACGAGCCCAAGTTCATCTTCGCGATGACAATGGAGAACCACGGCCCACTGCACCTCGAGCAGGTATTACCAGGAGAATCGTCTTCAAGGCATACTCTCGGCGAAGACCCATCCTGGCGCGACCTGACAGCCTACTTGCGGCACATTGAAAACGCCGACGCTATGATCGGCCGCTTGCTCGATCATTTGCGCGCCAGCGATCGTGAAACAGTCGTTTGTTTTTACGGCGACCATGTTCCCGCGTTACCTCACGTATTCGAAAAGCTGGGCGTTTCTCCACAAACCAGCGACTACTTCATTTGGCGAAATTACGGCACAGATGCTCCCGAATGCCTGAATTTGGCGGCCGAAGAGCTTGGGGCGGCGCTGCTGCATGTGGTACAAGATGACGGAAATCGCGCGGAACAGCCGCACGCATCCGAGAAAGCGACATAAAAGATGAACAGTAAGATTGCAATAATTGGGGTGGCTTGTCGGTTTCCCGGAAGCGCGAACAATCTCGGCGACTTCTGGCAACTGCTGCGCGACGAACGCGACGCAGTCACCGAAATCCCCGCCGACCGCTTCGGCACCGATTTCTACCAGCACCCGTCCAAGCGTGAGCCGGGCAAGAGCTACACGTTCTCGGCCGGCGTCGTCGACAACGTCGCCGGCTTCGATGCCGCGTTCTTCGGCATTTCCCCGCGCGAAGCGGCCCAGATGGATCCCCAGCAGCGCCTGCTGCTCGAACTCGCATGGGAAGCGTTCGAGGACGCGGGCGTGCGCCCGGCCGACATGCGCGGCAGCAACTGCGGCGTCTTCGTCGGCGCCGCCAGCATGGATTACGGCAACCGCAACATGGACGATCTGAACGTGATCGATCCATATTCGGCGACCGGCAACACCCTGAGCATCGCGTCGAACCGCGTGTCCTATCTGTTCGACCTGCGCGGCCCGAGCATGTCCGTCGACACGGCCTGCTCGTCGTCGCTCGTCGCACTCCACCAGGCCGTCAAGGCGCTGCAGTCCGGCGAAGCCGACGTGGCGCTCGCGGGCGGCGTCAACCTGCTGCTGCACCCGTTCGGTTTCGTCAGCTTCTCCAAGGCGTCGATGCTGTCGCCGCGCGGCCGTTGCCGCACGTTCGATGCAACCGGCGACGGCTATGTCCGCTCGGAAGGCGGCGCGTTCGTGCTGCTCAAGCCGCTCGATCGCGCGCTCGCCGACGGCGACACGATCCACGCGGTGATCGCCGGCTCCGGCGTGAACTCGGTCGGCCACTCGCCGGGCGGCATCAGCGTGCCGGGCGCGGCCGCGCAGGCGTCGCTGCTGCGCAGCGTGTACGCGCGCGCGGGCATCGATCCGCAGTCGCTGGCCTATCTCGAAGCGCACGGCACCGGCACGGCGGTCGGCGATCCGATCGAGGCGCGTGCGCTGATCGACGTCGTATCGGGCGAGCGCCCGGCGGATCGTCCGCTGCTCATCGGTTCGGTCAAGACCAACATCGGCCATCTCGAGACGGCATCCGGCATGGCCGGGCTGCTGAAGGCCGTGCTGTGCCTGAAGCATCGCGCGGTACCGCGCTCGCTGCATTTCGTCACGCCCAATCCTGGCATCGATTTCGACGGCGGGCGTCTGCGCGTCGTCGATCGCTACATGCCGCTCGACGCGGGCGACGCGCCGCTGACGGTCGGCGTCAACTCGTTCGGCTTCGGCGGAACGAACGCACACGTCGTGCTGACAGAGGCGCCGGCTGCAAACGCGGCGTTGGCGGCCGCGCGTGAGCCCGAGCCGACACAAGCGCAACTGTCTCCGCTCGTCCTGACCGCGCGCAGCGCGAATGCGCTCGGCGCGCTCGCGGGCCGCTATCTGACGATGCTCGACAACGGCGGCGACTGGCAGGCACTGGCCGCCGCGGCCGCACGTCGTCGCCAGTGGCTGGAACATCGAGCAATCGTTGCGCCGGCCGACGTGGCGGAAGGCCGCGCGGCGCTTGCGGCACTGGCCCAGCCGGCAGCGGAAGGCCTGCCGGCCTGCGTGGCAACCGGCCAGGCCCCGGCCGACGCGGTCCGCACCGCGCTCGTCTTCTCTGGCAACGGCTGCCAGTGGGTCGGGATGGGCAACGAACTCTATGCGGAGAACGCCGTGTTCCGCGCGGCGCTCGACGAAGTCGACGCGCTGTGGTGTGCCGATGGCAGCCCGTCGCTCGTCGACGTGATGCGCGGCGGCCCGGGCGCGGAATGGCTGGCCGGCGCGGGCGCCGAATGGCTCGCCGCGACGGAGAACGCGCAGCCGCTGCTGTTCGCGATCCAGGTCGGCATGATTCGCGTGATCGACGCGCGCGGGATGCGTTACGACGCGGCCGTCGGCCATAGCGTCGGCGAGATTGCCGCGGCGTGGGTGACGGGCGCGCTGTCGCTCGCCGACGCGGTTCGCGTGATCAAGATCCGCAGCCGCGCGCAAGCGATGACGCGCGGCAGCGGCCGGATGGCGGCGGTCGGCATCGGCGACGCGGCGGCGCGCGAACTGATCGCGCGCCACGGGCTGGCGCGGCGCGTCGAGATCGCGGGCATCAACAGCCCCGACGCGGTGACGCTCGCGGGCGAGCTGCAGGGCCTGCAGGCACTGGAGGCCGCGTTGCGCGGCAGCGGCAAGTTCTTCCAGATGCTGGATCTCGACTACGCGTTCCACAGCAGCCACATGGACCGCATCGAGCCGGTCGTGCTGGCCGAGCTGGCGAGCCTGCGGCCGCAGCCGGGCAACGGCACGTTCGTGTCGACCGTGACCGGTGGCGCGCTGGCCGGCACCGAGCTCGATGCTCGTTACTGGTGGCGCAACATTCGCGAGCCGGTGCGCTTCGGCGACGGCATCGCGCATCTGATCGAGCAGGGCGTCCGGCTGTTCGTCGAGGTCTCGCCGCATTCGATCCTGCGCACGTACGTGAAGCAGGCATTCTCGGCCGCCGGCGCGACCGGCGTGGCGCTGCCGACGCTCAAGCGCGATCACGGCAGCGCGGCGACGCTGCGGCAAGCGATTCTCGCGGCGATCGCGCACGGTGCGAGCGTCGATCCCGACCGCTTCGCGCCGGGCGAATCGCGTGCTGCATTGCCGTCCTATCCGTGGCAGCGCGACCATTTCTGGCTGACGCCGACCGTCGAAGGCTACGGCCTCGTCAATCGTCGCCGCGAGCATCCGCTGCTCGGCTATCGTCTCCACGAGCACGCATTCGCGTGGGAAAACCAGCTCGATCCGGCGAAGCTGCCGATGCTGGCCGATCACGTCGTCGACGGCGGCGTGGCGTTCCCGGGGGCCGGGTACGTGGAGATGGCGCTCGCCGCGGCACGCACCTTCTTTGATACGCCGGATGCGGCGCTCGAAAACGTCGAGATCCGCACGCCGGTGGTATTCCAGCCGCAGCAGGCGAAACTGTTCCGGCTCGTGATCGAGCCGCGCACCGCGACCTTCACGATCGAGACGCGCGACCGGATGTCCGACAGCGCATGGACGCTGAACGTGACGGGGCGGATGCTGGAAAGCGGCAACGCGCTCGGCGACGCGAGCGTCGTGCCGTCCGACGCGCTCGATCGTCTGCTCGCGCTGCCCGCAGCCGACGGCGACACGTTGTACGCCAACACGGCAGCTATTGGTCTGGCTTACGGGCCGGCGTTCCGTTGGGTCCGCAGCGTGCGGGTCGCCGAAGGCGACGGCGCAGCGCTGGCCGACGTCGCCGCGCCGGCGGCATGCGGCGATGCGCGCGCATTGTCCGCCTATCTGCTGCATCCGGCGCTGATGGACAGCGGGTTTCATCCGCTGTTCGCACTCCTTGCGGCGCATGCGCGCGAAGGCGAGCATCCGGCTTACGTGCCGGTGCAGATCGGCCGGGTCGACTATCTGCGCGGCGACACGGTCGAACGGGTACTGGTGCGGATCGACCGCCACAGCCCGCATTCGATCGTCGCGCATTTCGAATTCCTCGACGCGCGCGGCGCGATTGTCGCGCGGCTCGGCGCATGCCGGTTCCGGCGTGTCGATCTCGTCGGCCGTCGGCAGAACCTGCCCGCGCGCTTCGTCTACCGCCTTGAAGAAGTGCCGCTGCCGGGTGACGTCAATGCAGCCGGTTTGCCGGCCCCCGACGCGTTGCTCGCGCTTGCTGCCGCACGGCTCGATGCAGCCGGGCACGACGTCCGCCGGACGCAGCATCTGACCGAAATCCTGCCGCTGCTCGACGTGCTGGCGAGCCTCTACGCGCTCCGCGCGTTCGATGCGCTCGGCGCGTTCGGCGGGGCATGGCAGCCGGCGGCCGGGCGTGCGGCGTTGGCCACGCGTCTTGCCGACATGCTGGTCGAGGACGGCCTCGCCCATCGCGATGGCGCGCTGCTCGTACGCGACGACGCAGCGTGCGCGGCGTTGCCGCCGCTCGACGAGCTGTGGCGCGGGCTGCTGGCCGAATCACCGGGGCACGTGGCCGAGTTGACGCTGCTCGCGCATTGCGGCGCGGCGTTGCCGGACGTGCTGAACGGTGCGAAGGACGGCGCCCGCCTGCTGTCGCCGACCGGGCACAGCCTGGTCGAACAACTCCTTGCCGCATCGCCGACGTGGCAGCACGTGCACGCGTTGCTGACCGCAAGCGTCGAGCAGGCAGTCGACGCATGGCAACCGGCACGCCGGTTGCGTGTGCTCGAGCTGGGCGCGACGGACGGCGACGTGCTGCAGACGCTCGGCATGCATCTCGCGGCCGCGCGCTGCGATCACACAATTGCGGCGACTGCCGGTCAACTCGCCGGGTTCGACGCTGATGCGGAAGCGGCGGTGCGCACGGTTGCGTTGCAGTCGGGCGAGCGGCTGTCGCTGGCGGCCGACGAAGCCGGCCCTTACGACCTGATCGTCGCGAACCGCGCGTTGAGCGGCCGTCACGATGTGGCCGACGCGCTGAATGCGATGCGGTCATGGCTGGCGCCGGGCGGATTGCTGCTGCTGGCGGAGTCGCGTCGCGGCCGTTTCTCCGACATCGTATTCGGCGCGCAGGCTTCGTCGACGGAAGCCGATGCGCCCGTGCCGCTGGCGCCGGCGGATCTCGATGCGGCGCTCGAACGCGCGGGTTTCGTCGATGTCGTGCGGCACGTCGAGCAATCGCTCGATCTGGACGGCACGCCGACGTTCGTCATCGCGCGCAACCCCGCGAGCGCCGTTGTCGCGCAACGCGGCGAGGAACCGAGCGATCTCGATACGCTTGCACGCAGCGAGCAATGGCTCGTCGTGCACGCACCGGATGCCGCCGGCAGTTTCGGCGGGCGGCTCGCCGATGCACTGGCGCGCGCGGGCTATCCGGCCGATATCGTCGACGTCACGCACGCGGCCGATGCGATCGCGTCGTTGCCGGCCGGACGGCCGACGCATGTTGTCTTCTGCGCGCCGGAAACGCCGCTCGCCGAATCGGCGACGGGGGATGGCCTGATGGCCGCGCAGCGTAACGGCGTGATCGCTCTTGCGGAACTCGTTCGCACGCTCGGTGCGCAGCCGAACGCGGCCACGCGGCTGACCGTCGTCACGCGCGGCGGCGCGCCGTTCGCCGGGACCGCGAATGCGCATCCGGAACAAGCCACGCTGTGGGGTCTCGGTCGTGTGCTGGCGAACGAGCATCCCGAACTCGCGTGTCGCCTGATCGACGTCGATCGGGCTGCGGACCGGATCCCCGACGCGCTGATTCGCGAGCTGACCGGCGCGGCGGTCGAGGAAGAAGTCGTCCTGGGCGCCCACGGGCGGCAGGTGCCGCGTATGTTGACGGCCGCGCAGGCCGCGGCCCGCAACGATGGCGCGATCGCGCGTGCGGCCGTGCTCGCGTTCGACGCGCCGGGCTCGTTGCGCAATCTCGAATGGTTCGCGTTGCCGGAAAGCCCGCTGGGCGATGACGAGGTGGAGATCGAGCCCGTTGCCACCGGCCTCAATTTCCGCGACGTGATGTATGCGATGGGGCTCTTGTCCGATGAAGCAGTCGAGACCGGCTTCGCGGGCGCGACGATCGGGATGGAACTGTCCGGCCGCGTCGTGCGGGTGGGCAACGCCGTGACGGCATTCGCGCCGGGCGACGCGATGCTCGGCTTCGCGCCGGCTTCGTTCGCGACGCGCGTCAGGACGCGCGCGCAAGCAATTGCACTGAAACCCGAGCGGCTGTCGTTCGAGGAAGCGGCGACCGTGCCGACCACGTTCTTCACCGCGTACTACGCACTCGTCGAGCTTGCGCGGCTGCGTCGCGGCGAGCGTGTGCTCGTGCACGGCGGCGCCGGTGGAGTCGGGATCGCCGCGATCCAGCTCGCGCGCCACTTCGGCGCGGAAGTGTTCGCGACGGCCGGCAGCGACGAGAAGCGCGAGTTCGTGCGTCTGCTCGGCGCGGACCACGTGCTCGATTCGCGCAGCCTCGCGTTCGCGGACGAGATTCGCGCGCTGACGGGCGGCCAGGGCATCGACATCGTGCTGAATTCGCTCGCCGGCGAAGCGATGGTGCGCAGCATCGATACGCTGCGGCCGTTCGGTCGTTTCCTCGAGCTCGGCAAGCGCGACTTCTACGAAAACAGCCATATCGGGCTGCGGCCGTTCCGCAACAACATCAGCTATTTCGGTATCGACGCCGACCAGTTGATGCGGGCGCTGCCGGAACTGACCGCACGCCTGTTCGGCGACGTGATGGCGCTGTTCGAGGCCGGTGTGCTGCATCCGCTGCCGTATCGTGCGTTTCCGGCCGAACGGGCGGAGGATGCGTTCCGCTACATGCAGCAGGCGCGCCAGATCGGCAAGGTGCTCGTGACCTATCCGTCCGGCACGCCGGCGCCGACGCGCGGCGTCACGCGTGCGGGTTCGCTCGCGCTCGATCCGCATGGCACGTACCTGGTGGTCGGCGGCACGGGCGGGCTCGGCTTCGCGAGCGCGCGCTGGATGGTCGAGCGCGGCGCCCGCCGGCTGACGCTGGCGAGCCGTTCCGGCGAGCTTGCCGGTGCGGCGCGCGAGGAAGTCGAGCGCTGGCGCGCGACGCTTGGCGTTACGGTCGATGTCGTGTCGTGCGATGTAACCGACGCAGCGGCGGTCGATGCGATGATCGACGCGATCGTCCGGCGCGGCAGTCCGCTTAAGGGCGTGCTGCATTCCGCGATGTCGATCGACGATGGCCTCGTGCGCAATCTCGACGATGCGCGGATGGCCGCGGTGCTCGCGCCGAAGGTGGCCGGCGCGTGGAACCTGCATCGCGCGACGCGCGCGTTGCCGCTCGACCTGTTCGTGGTCTATTCGTCGGCGACGACCTATCTCGGCAATCCGGGGCAATCGAACTACGTCGCGGCCAACACCTTCCTCGAGGCGCTCGTCGAACATCGCCGCGCGGCGGGCTTGCCGGGCACGTTCATGGCCTGGGGGCCGCTCGAGGACGTCGGCTTCCTCGCACGCCATGCGGATACGCGCGAGGCGTTGCAGTCGCGGATCGGCGGCGCATCGATCACGTCCGACGAGGCGATGGTCGCGCTCGAGCGCGCGCTGGTGGCGGGCGCGGCGGGCGAAGCCGTGGTCCGGCTCGACTGGCACGCGGTGGCGCGCGGGATGCCGGCCGCGAAGGCGCGCCGGTATGCGCTGCTGCAATCGCATGCGAAGGGCGGCGATGCGCGCGACGGCGGCACGCAGCTGCGCGAAGAAGTGCTGGCGTTGCCGCGCGACGAAGCGATCGCGCTGGTTGCCCGGACGCTGCAGGCGCAGATCGCGCGGATCCTGCACATGACGCCGGATCGCATCGCACTCGACAAATCCGTGCTCGACATGGGCATGGATTCGCTGATGGGGATGGAGCTCGGCCTCGCGGTCGAGGAAGCGTTCGAGGTCAAGTTGTCGGTGATGGCGATTGCCGAGGGCGCGTCGGTGACGACGCTGGCCGGACGCATCGTCGATTCGATCGGCGCGTCGGCCGATGTCGACGCCGGTTCCGCGGCCGATGCCGCGCAGGAGGCCGTCGCCGCGCTGGCTGCGAAGCATGCGATCGACGGCGAGGCGCGCGCGATGCTCGATACGCGGCCGTCGCCCGTGGCGGGCCAGGCGTCGCCGACGCTGGAGGTCGCGCGATGAGCGCGCCGTCCGGCTGGGCGACGCGTCAGGGCACGCTGGCAGGTCCGCTGGCGATCGACGGTCACGGGCTGCACACAGGGCGCCGGGTGGGCGTGCGGATCCTGCCCGCGCGTCCGGAAGACGGCGTGACGGGCATCGCGTTCCGTCGCGTCGCGCAGGGGCGCACGCTCGCGACGCTGCCGGTCGATCCCGCGCTGCGTCGCGCGCAGCCGCTGTGCACGATGCTGCGCAATGCCGACGGCGTCGGCGTTCGCACGGTCGAGCACCTGCTCGCGTCGCTGCTCGCGTGCGAGATCGATCACGCGATCGTCGAGATCGATGCCGAGGAAGTGCCGATTCTCGATGGCAGCGCCGCGCCGTGGGTGGACGCGATCCGCGCGTGCGGCCGCGTCGCGCTCGCTGCGCCGAAACGCTTCATCCGCGTGCTGCGGCCCGTCGTCGTCACGGACGGCGAGGGCGACCAGCGGCGCGAGATGCGGATCGAGCCCGCGCCGCGTTATGAGCTGAGCGTGCGCAACGACCTGCGCGGCTTCGGCGACATGCACTGGGACGGTGCGCTGACGCCGGCCGCCTTCGCGACCGAAATCGCGCCATCGCGCTCCTATGGCCGCGTGAAGTGGGCGGTCCCCGCGATCGTCGCCGGTTATCTGCGCGGGGTGCCGATCCTGCGCGGCGCGCGGCCGTCGTGCACGGCGTCCATCGTCGGCAATCGCGTGCTGGGCGGGATGCGGCTGCCGGAGGAGTTCGTCCGGCACCGCGTGCTCGACCTGGTCGGCGATCTCGCGCTGGCCGGCGCGCCGCTGCTGGCGCGCGTGAGCGCACTGCGGCCGAGCCACGAGATGAATTTCCGGCTGGTCGACGCGCTGCTGGCCGCGCCGGACGCATGGCAATGGGCGGAGTTTTCCGAGACCTGAAACCACACTTTTTCAAGATACGCGGCGTAACATAACGTCTTTTCGAGATAAAACGAAGGACGCAATGGCACTGGGAGAGCATCTTCGCCAGCAACTGGCGGCGAAAGCGCTGAAACGGCAACTGGAGCGCGCGACCGAGGCAGCCGCGGCACCGGGCGTGCCCGGCACGCCGACCGCGCAGACCGCATCGGCGCGCAGCCGTTTCGAATCGATGCCGCAGTATCAGCAGGTCCGGATCATGCGCGAGATGGGCGAGAAGCTGCGCGTCGACTCGCCGTTTTTCCGCGTGCACGACGGCGTCGCCGGTGCGACGACGCAGATCGGCGGCCGCGAGTACCTGAACTTCGCGAACTACAACTACCTCGGCCTGGCCGGCGATCCGGGTGTGTCCGCGCGCGCGAAGGCCGCGATCGACCGCTACGGCACGTCGGCCTCCGCGAGTCGGATGGTCGCGGGCGAGCGCCCGGTGCAGCGCGACCTCGAGCGCGCGCTGGCCGCGTTCTACGAGACCGACGATTGCGTCGCATTCGTGAGCGGTCACGCGACGAACGTGACCGTGATCGGCGCGCTGTTCGGCCCCGGCGATCTGGTCGTCCACGATTCGCTCGCGCACAACAGCATCGTGCAGGGCGCGCAACTGAGCGGCGCGAAGCGGCTGAGCTTCGTGCACAACGACTGGCAGGCGCTCGACGAACTGCTGTCGCGCGTACGCCGCGAATACCGGCACGTGCTGATCGCGATCGAGGGGCTGTACAGCATGGACGGCGATTTCCCCGACCTGCAGCGCTTCGTCGACGTGAAGACGCGCCACGGTGCATTCCTGCTGGTCGACGAGGCGCATTCGCTCGGCGTGCTCGGCGCGACCGGCAAGGGCATCCGCGAGCATTGCGGTGTCGCGCCCGACCAGGTCGACTTGTGGATGGGCACGATGAGCAAGACGCTGGCCGGCTGCGGCGGTTTCATCGCCGGCTGCCAGCCGCTCGTCGACATGCTGCGCCACCTGGCGCCGGGCTTCCTGTACAGCGTCGGGCTCGCGCCGACGCTCGCCGAAGCGTCGCTGGCCGCGCTGGAGCGCCTGCAGGCCGAGCCGGCGCGCGTCGCGCAACTGCAGGCGCGCGGGCGGCAGTTCCTGACCGAGGCGCGCGCCGCCGGGCTGAATACGGGCACGAGCGCCGGGTTCGCGGTCGTGCCGGTGATCACGGGGAGCTCGCTGAAGGCCGCGCAATGGGCCAATGCGATGTTCGACGAAGGGATCAACGTGCAGCCGATCTTCTATCCGGCCGTCGAGGAAAAGGCGGCGCGGCTGCGCTTCTTCATCTGCTCGACGCACGAGCCGGAGCAGATCAGCCGGACGGTGGGCGTGTTGTCGCGGCTGGCGGGACGCAGCGCGTGACGCTGGCCGGCGCGTTCGCGCAAGCGGTTCCGCGCGCCGGCGAGCACGTGCGGTTTCGTGCGGCCGAGGCGAGCGACGCGGCGGCGTGCGCGCCCCTCGTGTTTGCGTCCGGCGTGGCCGAATTCGGCTTCTTTCTCGGCGAAAGCGACGCGCGCTGCATCGCGTTCCTGCAGCAGGCGTTCCGGTCGCGTCACGGGCGCTTCTCGTGGCGCCGGCATCGCGTCGCGGTTGACGACGATGGCACCGTGCTTGCCGTGATGGCGATTCACGACGGGCAGCAGACGATGTTCGACGACGTGCATGTCGTGTGGGCACTCGCGCGCTTCTTCGGCGTGCGCCGCACGATCGGCCAGTTGCTGCGCGGGCTGATCCTCGAAACGGAACTCCCGGCGCCGAAGCGTTCGCAGATCCTCGTCGCGCATTGCGCGACCGACGAACGGCAGCGCGGCACGGGTATCTTCAGCGCGTTGTTCCGCGATGCGCTCGATTCCGGCGCGTTGCCGGCCGACGGCAGCCGCGAAGTCGTGCTCGACGTGCTGACCCGCAACGTGCGGGCCCGCGCGCTTTACGAACGGCTCGGGTTCACCGCGCTGCCGCGGCCGCGCGCCCGTTCGCGCCGGCTGCCGGCCGAACTCGATTCGATCCGGATGCGGTTGTCGCGCCGCGCCTGATGGTGCGTATGGGGCAGCCTGCTGCGCTACTTCCGCCGCGGGTTGAACGGCCGCTGCTGCACATCGGCGCCCTGCGCGACGATCGCCATGCTCTCCGGCACCTCCTCCCACGCGCCCCGCAAGTCGACGAGCGGCTCGGACACGACCATGAACGCGTCGTCGCCGGCTTCGGCGATGCGCGGGTTGTGCGGATACAGCTCGTGCAGGTGCTTGAACGACGTGCTGTGGAACAGCGAACGCGATTGCCGTTCGCTCGAGTAGCGCACCGCGATGATCCGTTCGCCGTCGGTCGTGCAGATCGTCATGTTGAGCGGGTCGGCCACGCGATGCCGCGCGGCGGTTTCCTCGACCACGCCGACCATCCGCTCGAGCGCCGGCAGCGGCGTCTGCTCGAGACCGTAGGTCAGCGCGAGGCGGAACATCAGTTCGGAGTCGGTCGAGCCTTCGAGCGTCGGGAACAGCGCGGGATCGACCTTCAACGTCAGGTCGCGGCGCAGCTTGTGGAAGTCGCGGATCAGCCCGTTGTGCGCGAACAGCCAGCGGCCGTGGCGGAACGGGTGGCAGTTGGTTTCCTGCACGGGCGTGTCGGTGGCCGCGCGGATGTGCGCGATGAACATCCGCGAGCGGATCGCGCGCGCGGCTTCGCGCAGGTTGCGGTCGTTCTATGCGGGATGTACGGAGCGGTAGCGGAACGGGATTTCGTCCGGGTGCCCGTACCAGCCGATGCCGAAGCCGTCGCCGTTGGTGGTCGTCGCCCCCAGTTCCGAATGCAGGCTCTGGTCGATCAGCGAATGCTTCGCGCGGAACAGGACGGTCTCGAGATGAATCGGATTACCCGTATAGGCGAGCCAGCGGCACATGACGCGCTCCTTCACGATGGATCGTTCGCGCATGGTAGCCGACTTCGCGACGCGTCCGTGCCAGTGCGCGGCCGCCGGCCAATCGTCATACATGGCTCGCCGGGACGCGCGATGCGCAACCGAGCGGCCATGCGGCCGGGCGCCGCCACACGACGGCAGCGCCGCGGCCGTCTGGGTCACTCGCCGAGCGCGTCCATCACACGCGCCGAATAGACGAGCGCTGCACCCGCGTTCAGCGCAATCGCGACGCCGAGCGCTTCCGCCACTTCCTCCCTGGTCGCGCCGTGCTTGGTCGCTTCCGCGGTGTGCACGGCGATACAGCCGTCGCAGCGCGTCGTGACGGCGACCGCGAGCGCGATCAGTTCGCGCGTCTTCGCGTCGAGATGGCCCGTCTTGGCGCCGGCGCCAGCCAGTGCCTGGTAGCCGGCCAGCGTATCGGGCGACAGCTTGGCGATGTCGCCGATGCGCGTCGAGAGTTCCTTCCGGTATTCGTTCCAGTTCAGCATGATGCGTCCTTTTCGAGAAGAGGTGGGGAGGGCGGCGGGCGCCGCGATCTCGGGCGATGCAGACCTATTCTGATCGTTCGCGCTGAGGGCTTCGATACGCTAGAGTGTCAATTTTTAGCGCAATCGTCTCATGGATGCCCTGAGCCAACTGCTGTCGCTGGGCCGCAGTCATGTCGAGCTCGACGTGCGCTGCCTGCTCGACGGGCCGTTCGCGATGCCGCACGACCCGCTGCCGCCCGGCGAGGCGGCGTTTCACCTCGTGCTGGCCGGAACGTGCCGGATGCGTACCGTGGACGGGCGCACGCTGCAGCTTGCCGACGGCGATTTCGTGCTGCTGCCTGCGGGTGGCGCGCACGACCTGCTCGACGCAGGGGCCGGCCGGTCGCGGCCGGTTGCGGCGCTGCGCGATCTGGGTACCGGCGGTGGCATGGTGCTGCCGGTCAAGTCGAATCTCGATCCGGCCGAAGCGGGCGGCGCGAGCGTGGACCTGCTGTGCGGACGGTTCGTCTATGCGCGCGGTGCGGGTGAACTGCTGATGCGCACGCTGCCGCATGTGCTGCATGTCGGGTTGCGCGAGGCGTCGGGGTTCGCGCCGCTGCAACTGCTGACGAGCGTGCTGCGCACCGAGGCGTCGAACGGGCAGCCGGGCGCCGGCGCGATCGTGAACGCGCTCGGCCAGGCGCTGCTCGCGTATGCGTTGCGCGCATACGGCCGTGGTGCGCGCGTGCCGTCCGGCTGGCTCGCGCTTGCGGCCGACGCGCGGCTCGGCCCGTCGGTCCAGGCCGTGCTGCAGGCGCCGGAGAAGCCGTGGACGGTCGAGTCGCTCGGCGATGCATCCGCGATGTCGCGCGCGACGTACGCGCGCCATGTCCGCGAGCGGGCCGGGATGAGTGTCGGCGCGTTCGTCGCGCAGATCCGGATGATGCATGCGTGCGCGCTGCTGCAGGACACGCAGCGCGGGCAGGCGGAGATCGGGCAGGCAGTCGGTTACCAGTCCGAGGCCGCCTTCGGCAAGGCGTTTCGCGCGGTGCTCGGCACGACGCCGGGGCGCTGGCGGCGCGAGCAGCGCGGCATGTAAGACTGCAAGCGCGGCTGTCGTGGCACGCGCCAAAGCTGCTACCATGCGCGAAACGCAGTTCAACGACAACGATTTCGAACAAGAAGAAAGAGAGGGCAAAGCAATGAACCAGACCACCATCCAGCAGCCGTCGTTCGCGTTCGTGGCCGCATCGTGGGCCGCGCTGCTCGCCGGTTTCGCGGCATTCCTGATCGGGCTCTGGAACGCCGGCATGCAGCTCAACGAGAAGGGTTACTACTTCACCGTGCTGGTGTTCGGCCTGTATGCGGCGATCTCGCTGCAGAAAAGCGTCCGCGACCGCGCGGAAGGCATTCCCGTCACCGGCATCTACTACGGCCTCAGCTGGATCGCGCTGCTGCTGTCGATCGCGCTGCTGGTCGTCGGCCTCTTCAACGCGACGCTGCAACTGAGCGAAAAGGGCTTCTACGCGATGTCGTTCGTGCTCGCGCTGTTCGGCTCGGTGGCCGTGCAGAAGAACACGCGTGACCTGCAGAACGCGAAGCCGCGCTATACCGACGCCGATTCGGCGCCGTCCGCCCAGGAGTGACGGCACGCGAAGCGGGCGCCTTCCAGGCTGCCCGTTTCGCGACGACGGTCGCGAGCGACCCGCATTCGCCGTCGCGCGCCGGGCTTGCCGCCCGTTCGTTTCATCCATGCCGTCGCGCATGACGATGGAGACATTCAGGATGCCGGACATCACAGAAATCGCACCGCGCACGCGCGCAGCCGCCCGTGCCGTGGCGGCGAAGGCCGCGCTCGTGCTGGAGACGAACAACCTGCGCGGCGGCGCGGGTCTCGCGCAGGCTGTCGACAGCCTGAAGCGCCTCGTATCGGCGCTGTCGAAGCAGACCGTGCCGCCCGCGGCGCTCGCACAATGGATCATCACGCATGACGGCCTGCCGGCCGATGCGTGTGCGGAGATCGCTACGCTGGCCGGCCGTTCGATCGATTTCGTCGAGATCGGCGCGCGCACCGGCTACTACGATGCGAAGAACGACGGCTTCGATCGCGTCGACGCGGACCGCTGCGACATCGTCGTGTTCGGCGATGCCGATTGCCGCCCGGCCGACGACTGGCTCGAACACCTGCTCGCGCCGTTCGCGCGCGCAGCCGGCGATACGCCCGTCGCGGTGGCGGGGCGCACCAGCTATGCGCCGAACGTGCTCGGCATCGCGCTGACGTCGATCGATTTCATGTATTTCCCGAGCCCGCTGCGCGACGGCGCGACGCGCAACTTCTACGCGAACAACGTCGCGTTCCGGCGCGACGTGTTCGCGCAATTCCGCTACGAGCCGCTCGACGGCGTCTATCGTGCGCATTGCCAGGTGATGGGGCTGCGGATGCAGGCGGCCGGCGTGGCCGTCGAGTTCGCGCCGGACGCGCATACCGAGCATCGGCTGCCCGACACGCATCGCGAATCGCTGAAGCTGCGCTGGATGCGCGGCGAGGACAGCGTCGGGCTGACACCGTATCTCGTGAACGCATACCTGCCGCGCGGATGGCAGTGGCTCGGCCGCAGCGGCCCGCTCGGCCCGTTCTGCGTGATGGCGATGCGGCTCGGCTACAGCCTGCGCGCGCTCAATCGCCAGCAGTTGCCGCCGCTGGGCGCTGCCCGCTATCTCGCGGCCGTCGGCGTTACGATCGCCGCGTCCGGCGTCGATACGCTCGGCGCGCTTGCGCGCGGGTTCGGTCTCGCCGGGCGCGCATCGGCCCGGCGCGATCTCGAAGCGCTGTCCTACCACCGCCATTGAACCGGCGCCGCGCATCGCGCGCGGCCATGACACGTCGACATCCTGCATCCATCCCGACAACGACCATGCCCTCGATCGCCACCCGTGTTGCCTGCCTCGCCCTATTTGCCGTCGGTGCCGGTGCCCATGCCGCGCTGGTCGATCACGCGGGACGCGGGATCTACCACTTCGCGTCGCAAAGCGGTTGCCCGTTCGCGAACGCGGCCGCGGCGGACTGCAATCGCGTCGCGCTCGATGCGCCCGACGTTCACGCGAGCATCGATACCGATGCGCACGCGATCGTCTTCTCGAGCGATGCGACGCGCCGCACGAAGGACGTGCTCGGCGACGTGTTGCTGCAGGGCACGGGCGTCGACGGCGACGGCCGGCGCGTGCCGTTGAGCGTGCATGTGCTGCTGCGTCGCGACGGCGCGAAATGGAACCGCGACGTGTACGTCCATGCGCCCGTGCACGGCACGTTCACCGATGTCCGGATCGATCCGTATCGCGTGCGAGTGAAGGAGGGCGATGGCGAGCGCGACGTGCTCGCGCCGGACGAAATGCTGGCGCTGTTTGCGCATCCGTCGCTTGCATCGCGACTCGCGCGGCACCTCGTGAAGGTGCGTGCGACCGATCCGAAGCAGCCGTCCGCGGACGACATCACGATCGCGCTCGGTGTAGGCGGCCTGACGAAGTCGGTCGCGCGCGCGAGCTTTACGTCGAACGCGCCGCACGATGCCGACGTCGATCGCGCACTTGCGTCCGGCACGTGGGCGATTCGGTTCGATGCGTTGAGCAATCACATTCCGGTGTGGGTCGCACAGCGCGAACTGTTCCTGTTCGGTCTCGACGGCAGCGCGCTCGTGAAGGACATCCGCGTGCACGGCTTCAGGAAGAACGACCGGATCGAATTCGGCACACGCGACGGCAACGGTTATCTGCGCGTGAACGGCCGTGAGGAGGCATTCGCGGGGGCGTCCGCGTCCGCGCATGCGTTCATGCAGGAAAGCTTCATCGGCCTGATCCTCGGATGGCGTCGCGATCCGGCCGCCGCTGCGGCTGCTGCGGCGAAATCCGCGTCCGTACGGGGCGTGCCGGCATGACGACGGCAGGTGAACTGCCGGCGTCGCCGCAAGCGTCGCACGACACGCGCTTCGACTGTCTCGATGCGCCCGTGCCACGCGGCGCGGCGCGGGTGCGCGCATACCTCGTGGATCGTATCAAGCGGGCGGCGATCCGGCAGCTTCATCGCAGCACGCATGGCGAGCGCTGGGTGCTGCGCATGTACCTGATCGGCGAGGAAGCAACCGAGTGCGCGTTGCACGAGGACTGGGCCGGACAGCCGCCGGACTGGCTTGCGCCGCGGATCGAGCAGCATCTCGCGGACGAGCGTCGCCACGCGGCCGCGTTTGCCGATGCGCTGCGCGTGCGCGGTGTCGCGCCGTCGACCGCGCCGCACGAGCCAGACTGGCTGAGCCGGCGCAAGATCATGCGATGGCGCCGGCTCGCGCAGCGCCATGCGCCGCATTTCGCGCAAGGCGTGCTCGTGCCGGCCTATGCGACGGGTCTGTGCGCGGAACAGATGGCGATGCGCGTGCTCGCGCGCCACTGCGAAACGATCGGCGATGCGCATCCGTTGTACCCGCTGCTGTCGCGCGTGCTCGCCGACGAGACCCGGCATGTCCGGCTCTGTTCGGACACGCTGCGCCGCCTGGTCGCACCGTCCGAGACTGCGCATCTCGCCGCGTTGCTGAACGAGATCCGTGCGATCGACGCCGGTTTCGGCGTGACGGGCGCGCTGGCGATGGTCGCGGCCGGCTGGCTCCAGTCGCTTCGTCCGCGCGCATGATGCCGCGGATCGTCTACCTGGCAACGGCCGACGCACGCGGCCACCTGATGCGCGCGCAACTGCTCGTGCATGCGTTGCGCGCGGCCGGCGCGCAGGTCGACGTGCTGACGACGTCCGATGCGGGGCGGGCGTTCCTGGCTGCGTTCGGCGTCGACGCGACCGTGCTGTCCCGTCACTACGCGGTGCAGTTCGACGAACGGCAGAACATGCTGCGCGACGCGACCGATCGCAATGTCGCGCACTACGTGTTCAGGCCGACGCGCATGCTGCGCGACATCGCGCGGCTGCGTGCGATCGTCCGCGATGCCGATCTCGTGATCAACGACTCGTTTCATCCGGCGCTGCTGTTCATGGGCGCGATGCCGCGCTGGCGGCGCTGCGTCGTCCATGTGTATGGCGGCAGCCTGCGCCGCGCGTTGACCGCGAATTTCGATGCGCGGTTGCCGCGCGTGCTGGCGCGTGCGTTCGCGCAGATCGTCGACTGGCAGATCGATTCCGCGCGGGGCTGTATCGAGCACGATTTTGCGTACGACGCCGTCGACGATGTGCGGCGATCGCACTTTCATTGCCGGTTGCCGACGCCGGTGCCGGTCGTCGCCGAATGGCCGGTGTCGGAACCGGCTGCTGCCGCCGTCTATCTGAATCCGCATTTCCGCGATATCGCGCTCGCCGATGCGTTGTCGGCCGGAATTCGCGATGCAGGGCTCGCTACACACCGCGTGGGCGAGGGCTATGCCGGGCACGACGGCTGGACCGGCGTCGACGCCGACTGGGTGACGCGCGCCGCCCATGCACCGCTGATCGTGTCGGCTCCCGGCATGGCTGCGCTGTCGATCGCGCGTGTGTATCGCCGTCCGATCCTGCTCGTGCAGACCGATCAGCCCGAGCAGGCGAGCAACGCCGCGCGCGCGGCCCGGCTGCAACTCGTGCATCGCGTCGTCACGTGGCGCGGCGATGCGGCCGCGTTCCGGCGGGAAGTCGGGCAGGCCGCAGCCGAGCTGATGTGCAATCCCGGCACGCTGGCAGGAACGATCGCCGGCCGCGAGCATGCACGTGCGCGCTTGGACGCATGGACATTGCGCCTCCTCGCGCTGCGTCCGCGTGCGCAGGTGGCCGATGCGGATACGCGATGCGAGGCGCCGGCGCCACGATGAATTCGCTGTCGTTTCGTGACGAGCGCCGGCCCGATGTCCGGCAGATGCTGGCCGCGACGTTCGGCATGGCAGCCGGCCTCGTGATCTTCTTTCTGCTGGAGCGCAGCGTCACGCCGCGCTACGTGTTTGCCACGGCGATCGATGCACGCATTCCGTTCATCGCGTGGTCGTGGTTCGTCTATGTCGGCTTCTTTCCGTTCGTGATTGCGCTTGCCGCGTATGCGCGGCCGCCTGCGTTCGCCGCGTTCAAGGAGGCCGTGCTGATCGCGTTCGTGCTCGGTGTCGTGTGCTTCCTGCTGTTTCCGGAAGCGGTGCCGCGGCCCGACGTCGCGGAGATCGGTAACGTGTTCGTGCGCCACCGTCTCGCGCGCATGTGGCAGCTCGATCTCGCGGCCAACGGCTTTCCGAGCCTGCACGTCGCGGTGACGTGTCTTGCCTGCCGGATGCTGGCGGACCGGCGGCAGCTCGTGACGGTGGCGATCGGCCTGCTGATCTGCACGTCGACGCTGACGCTCAAGCAGCATACGGTGGCCGATGTGCTGGGCGGCGTGGCGCTTGCAATGGCCAGTGCGCTGTGGGTCGAGCGGCGTTTGCTGCGCAGGAGGCTCGCGTGACGGATGCCCGTGTCCACCACGCCGGGCCGAATGCCGAGCTTGCGCGGTTCGTGCCCGATCCCGCGTTGTTTTGCGTGAGCGCGTTGCGCGTCGGCGCGGCGCTGGCGGGCGACTGGCTGATGATTGCCGCTGCGTTCGCGGTTGCGATCGTGTTTGCGCATCCGCTCGCGTACGTGTTGGCCGCGATCGTGATCGCGCGCAGCCAGCTTGCGCTCGCGGTCATGATGCACGAAGGCGCGCACGGGTTGCTCGCGCGGAACCGGCGCGTCAATGACGCGCTGGGCCAACTGTTCGCAGCCGGCCCGCTGTGGCTGTCGCTGCGCACGTATCGCGCAGGCCATCTGAAGCACCATCGCGCACCGATGCAGTCGGACGATCCCGTCGCGCTGCTGTTCGGCGTGCACGACTATCCGGTGACGCGCGGGCGGTTGATCGGCCGTCTGCTCGCGTACGCGTGCGGGATCGGCTACGTGACGAGTGTCGTGAAACTCGCCCGCGGCGAGTTTGCGCATGCGCTGCCGAAGGTCCGGAAGTCGCGCGTGTATGCCGCGTGGGAAGTCGCGTCGATGCTGGCCGGCAACGGTGTGCTGTTCGGCGCGCTTGCATTGGCCGGGCATCCGCTGCTGTACGTCGCGTTGTGGATCGTGCCGTCCGTCACGCTGCTGCCGCTTGCCGGCCAGGTGCGCGCGATCTTCGAGCACGCGGGGCTGCCGGCATGTGCCGACCAGAGCCGCAACGCGCGCACGATCGTCCGGCGTTCGTGGCAGACGTTCCTGTTCGGCCCGCACGCGATTCATTTTCATATCGAACACCACCTGTTCACGCGGATGCCGTTCCATCACCTGCCGGTCGTGCATCGGCAACTCGCGCTGCGGCAGTTGCTGCCTGCCGGCAATCTGTATGCGGGATATGGTGGCGTGCTGCGCGACGTGAGTGTGCGCTGACGCGCGGGTGGGGGCACAGTCGACACGTTCACGAACATGTGGCTCGAGTCGATCATCTCGATCGTTTTCATGAGCGCGTTTCTTTACGCCGGCTTGAAGGGAGAGATGCTTCTGCCGAAGCCAGGGGGAGGGCGCGGCTGAATGCGTGGCGGGTATCACCGGGATGCCGCGCTCGACACGGATGCGACAGACGCAAAAAAGCCTCCGCTTGGGAGGCTTTAATTGCACTATCAAAGATAGTTGGTAGGGTGGGAGGGACTCGAACCCTCGACTCTCTGATTAAAAGTCAGATACTCTAACCAACTGAGTTACCACCCCACGTTCTTGAAACCTGTTGGTTCGTTGCTTCAACAACTTGCGCGACGACCCAAAGAGCAAAAGATTATAGCGACGGATTGTCAGGCTGTCAACAACCCGACGCGATAATTATTTGATCGTCTCGAGCTTGCCCTGTGCGGTCTGCGCAGCGTTCGACCCGCCGTATTGCGACACGACCTGCTCGAACGTCTTCTTCGCGGCCGCCTTCTGGCCTTGCTCGAGCTGGTTCGTGCCGATTGCCACGAGTGCGTCGGCCGCGCGCGGGTGCTGCGGGAACTTGCTGACGATCCCTTGCCACGTTGCAGTCGAACCGCGGTAGTCGCGCAGCGCGTATTGCGCATTGCCGTACCAGTACTGCGCGGTCGGCTGGTAGGGGCTCTGCGGATACTTCGCGATGAACGCGCGGAACGAAGCCGCCGCCGCCTTGAAGTTGCCGTTGCGGAACTGCTGCTGCGCCGCGCTGAGCGCATCCGTTTCACCCGGCTGCACGGTGCCTTCCACGCCGTCGATCGTCGCCTGCTGCGGCTCGAATTTCTTGAGCCGCGTGTCGAGATCCTGGTAGTACTCCTTCTGCTGCCGTTCGAGCGTCGTCAGCCGGTTCGTCAGATCCTCGTTCTCGCCGCGCAGCGTCGCGACCTGCTGGTTGAGCTGGTCGAGACGGCCGGATTGATCGAGGATCGTACGTTGGGCGGCCGACAGCTGGCTGGACAGGTTGTCGGTCTTGCTGCGCAGGTCGAGCACGGCGCGGCGCGCTTCGTTGTCGTCGAACACGCCGGCGTGCGCCGGCGCGGCCGACCACGCCGCGCCGGCGACGCAGAATGCTGCGGCAACGCGCAGCCAGGTTACACGGTGCGTCATACGGCGATTCTTCCGTTACTTACTGTTGGTAGACGAGGTCGGCGCGACGGTTCTGCGCCCACGATGCTTCGTCGTGACCCGCTGCCTGCGGCTTTTCCTTGCCGAGGCTCACGGCTTCCATTTGCGAATCGTTCACGCCGAGCAGTGCCATCGCACGACGGACGGCTTCCGCACGCTTCTGGCCCAGCGCGAGGTTGTACTCGCTCGTGCCGCGTTCGTCGGTGTTGCCCTGGATCAGCACGTGGCGCTGCGGGTGGCTCTTCAGGTACTGGGCGTGCTGCTGCATCAGCGGCTGGTACTCGTCCTTCACCGAATAGCTGTCGAAGTCGAAGTAGATGCTGCGCTTTGCGAGCGGGCTGTTCGGGTCGTTCAGCGGATCGACGTTCACTTGCGCGACATTGTCGGCGCTCGGCTGCGTGCTGACCGCACCTGCGTTTGCCTTGTCGTCGAGCTTCACGCCCGACTTGCACGCTGCGAGCGCGCTGATCATCATCACGGCCAGGGCCAGACGAGCTTTATTCGACATCATGATTACTCTCCTATTGGTCATTGCATGAAGGGCCCCCACGACGGCTCACGTACGGAGCCGCCCTGGACGGACAGGATCTGCGGCGGCGCGCTGCCGTCGGAGGGCACTGCTGCCAGAACATTGCGACCACCCGACTGGGTAGCGTACAGAAGGTACTGGCCGTTTGCCGCGAAGCTCGGCGATTCGTCGTGGTTCGTATTCGTGATGGCGTTCGCCGCGCCAGACTGCAGATCCTGAACGTACAGCTTGAAGCCCCCACCCGTGCGGGAGATGTAAGCAAGCAGCTTGCCGTCCGGGCTGATACGCGGACTCGTGTTGTAGCTGCCGGTGAAGGTCACGCGCTGCGCGGCACCGGCGCTTTCGCCCTGGGCGGGCATCCGGTAGATCTGCGGCGCGCCGCCGCGATCGCTCGTGAAGTAGATCCAGCGGCCATCCGGCGAGTAGAACGGCTCGGTGTCGATCGAACTGCTCTGCGTGAGGCGGCGCAGGCCGCCGCCCGTCGAGTTGACCGTATAGATTTGCGTATTGCCCGTCAGCGACAGCGCGACGGCCAGCGTGTTGCTGTCCGGCGACCATGCCGGTGCGCTGTTGTTGCCCTTCTGGTCGGAGACGATGTAGCGGCGGCCGGTCGGCAGGTCGTGGATGTAGACGATCGGCTTCTTGCGCTCGAACGACACGTACGCGACCTTCGTGCCGCTCGGCGACCAGGACGGCGAGATGATCGGCTCGGTGCTCGACAGCGCGATGCGCGCGTTCTGGCCGTCCGAATCCGAGATCTGCAACTGGTAGCGGTTGCCGGTCTTGATCACGTACGACAGGCGCGTGGCGAACACGCCGCGCACGCCGAGCAGCTTCTGGTAGATGTAGTCGGCGATCTTGTGGCCGGCCGTGCGCAGCGTGGTGTCGGTGGCCGTCAGCGACAGGCCGCCGAGGCTTTGCTGCTTCACGGTGTCGTACAGGATGAAGTTGACCTTGTACTGGCCGTTCGCTTCGCGGTTCACGCTGCCGGCGACGAACGCATTGGCGCCCTTGGCCTTCCATGCGCCGAGATCGACCGATGCGGACTCCGGCACGGGCGTGCTGCCTGCGTCGATGTTGGTGAATTTGCCGCTGCGGGCGAGGTCGGCGCGGACGATCGACGTGACCTGCTGCGGCAGGTTCGCCTCGTTTGCGAAATTCGCGGTGGCGATGGGGAACTGGGTCGACCCGACACCGGTGATCAGCACGTTGACCTGGGCGTTAGCGGCGCTGCCCGCCGTAATCAGACACGAGGCCACGAGTGCCCTGAAACCTAGCTTTGTCATCAAACTCATGCTTCTTGCTTCCCGTATGACTTGGATCGCTGCGCAACGGCAGAGACAGTAAAAATACCCGATTCGTTCCCGTCCGACAGTGACGCCCGGAGTGTAAGCGCATTTCCTTTCACTCCGCTGCCTTGAAGGTAATCGTAATGTCCGACGGGGTACGACCGTTAGAATCGGGCGGCAACGGGACCGATGCGTGGATCGCATTGACCACGGCTTGATCCCACCCCGAATTCCCGCTGGAGCGGGAAACCGATGCGCTCAATACGTCACCGGACGGCGTGCACCGAATCTTGACGACGGTGGTCAGGCCTGCTCGCTCGCCGCCCCAAACGATGTTCGGTTTGACGCGGCGGCGCACCTTGTCGGCATAGCCGGGCGTCGCGGCATTGCCGCCGGAGCCCGTGCCCGTGCCACTTTTCGCGAGGCCCTCGCCGCCGCCTTCACCGGCGCCGGACAGGCCCTGCATCTGTGCGAGACGCGCGCTGCGCTCGCGGTCGAGCTTCGCGTTCGCCGCCGCATTGGCTTTCGCGCGCGCCGTGGCTTCGGCCTTCGCCTTGGCCTGGGCTTCCGCCTTTGCCTTCGCGGCTGCGTCGGCCTTTGCCTTCGCCGCCTGCTGCGCTTCGAGCTGCGCCTGCTTCTGCTGCTGGAGTTTCTGCTGTTCGAGCTTCTGCTGCTCGGCGAGCTGCTGTTGCTTGAGCTTGTCGGCCTGCTTCTGCCTGTCGCGTTCCGCGGCCTTCTGAGCGGCGAGCGCGGCTGCCTGCTGCGCCGCGAGCTGCGCGCGGCGGGCTTCGTCTTCCTGCTGGGCCTTCAATTGCTGCGCGCGGCGCTGCTGGTCGAGCAGCGCTTCACGCGCGGCCGCTTCCTGCTGCCGCTTCTTCTGCTGCAGCGCGATGTCGGCCTGCTCGTCGCGCACCGGAGGAGGGGGCGGTGCGACCTTCGCGGGCGGCGTGGGTGTGACGACGGGCCGCGGCGCGGGGACATCGGGCACTTCGGTCCACAGCTCGGCTTCGGCGCCGGCCGGCGTGCTGTTCTGCCACTGCACGCCGTGGTAGAGGAACAGCGCGAGCAACACGTGCATCAGCGCGGCGAGCGCGAATGCGCGCCACGTGCCGCGCTCGCGGGGAGGCTGAGGCGGGTAGGCGGAGCTGCGCGTGGATTGCTGCCGGTTCATTGCGATTTGACGAGGAGGCCGACGCGCTTGACGCCGCGCGCCTTCAGATCGGACATCACGGTCATGACTGCATCGTACTGTACGGTCTTGTCGGCCGCGATCACGACCGGCTGGTCGGGATGATCGGCCTGCCGGGCCACGATGAAGCTGTCGAGCTCGGCCTTCGTCATCGTGTCTTCCTGGGTCGAGCCCGAGTCGCCCTTGTACTTGACGCTCATCGTGCGATCGGCCTTGATGTTGACGACGACGGGCGGCGTCTGCTCCTGCGGCGCGGCGTTGCCGACGGTCGGCAGGTTGATGATCGACGGGGCAACGAGCGGTGCGGTGACCATGAAGATCACGAGCAGCACCAGCATCACGTCGATGTACGGCACGACGTTGATGTCGGCCATTGCACGGCGCGAGCGGCCGCCGCGCATGCTGGATCGGATGGGACTTCCTGCCATGACGCGCTCCTTACTGGGCCTGACGCTGCAGGATGTTCGAGAACTCTTCGATGAAGGTCTCGAAGCGGATCGCGAGGCGGTCGATGTCGTGCGCGTAGCGGTTGTACGCGACCACGGCCGGAATCGCGGCGAACAGGCCGATCGCGGTGGCGACGAGCGCCTCGGCGATGCCCGGCGCGACGTTCGCGAGCGTGGCTTGCTGCACGTTCGCGAGGCCGCGGAACGAGTTCATGATCCCCCAGACCGTGCCGAACAGACCGATGTACGGGCTGACCGAGCCGACCGACGCGAGGAACGCGAGGTTCGCTTCGAGCACGTCCATTTCACGCTGGAACGACGCGCGCATCGCGCGGCGTGCACCGTCGAGCACGAGGCCCGGATCGCTGAGGCGCTTTTCCTTCGCCTTCAGGAACTCGCGCATGCCCGATTCGAAGATCCGCTCGAGCGCGCCGATCGTGTGGCGGTTGTTGGCCGCGCTCTGGTACAGCGCCTGCAGGTCGCCGCCCGACCAGAAATCCTTCTCGAAGCGTTCGGTCTGCGCGCGTGCGCGGCGGATCGCGAACCACTTGCGGAAGATGAAGGTCCACGACATCAGCGACAGCAGCAGCAGCAGCCCCATCACGGCCTGGGCCAGCACGCTCGCGTTGAGGACGAGGGAAATGATCGACAGGTCTTGAGAAGTGTTCATAGAGGTTTGAGTAACGTCCCTTCGGGGCGCCCGGTATGCGTGTGGCGCGGCGCGCCGGCCATGCCTGACGCCGAACCTTGCTTAGTATCGAATCAGAAAGGCAAGTTCATAGGCTTTGTCTAAACGGCGCTCATGCGAGCTTCGTTGACAGTGCAATCTGTCCGTCGTCGATGACGGGCCCGCGCTGCAGCGCGTCGAGCACGGCCGGCGGGATGGCCGCGGGCCGGATGCCGGTACGGTCGACGCAGCCGAGACGGATGTGTCCGGCCACGAGCAGCGTGTCTCCGCACCAGGCTTCCTGCATGAATTCCACCGATGCGCGGCCGATGCGTCCGGGCCGGCTCGTGATCGCCAGCGTGTCGTCGAGTCGCGCCGGCGCGCGGTAGTCGAGCGACGTGCTGCGGACGACGAAGATCGCGTCGGTGTCGTCGGCGAGCTGACGCTGGTCGATGCCGCATGCGCGCAGCCACTCGGTGCGGGCGCGTTCGAAGAACTTCAGGTAGTTGGCATAGAAGACGATGCCGCCTGCGTCGGTATCCTCGTAGTAAACACGCACCGGCCAGATGAAGCCGGACGGCGCTTCCGGGGAGCGGGTAGGCTGGGTCATGGCGCGCATTCTACCGGAAGGCAGGGGCCTGATTCGTAACCGATTCGTAACGGAATGTAGTATGCCGTAGCACACTGCGGGCCGGCCCGGAAGGGCCAGGCCCGCGTGGCTTCAGCCGCGGTGGACGGTCGGGCCGCCGGGTGCTTGCGCGATCGGCATCAGCTCGATCGTGTTGACGTTGACGTGCGCCGGGCGCGTCGCGATCCAGTAGATCGTGTCGGCGATGTCCTCGGGCATGAGCGGCTGGACATTGTTGTAGACGTTCGCCGCCTTTACGTCGTCGCCGCGATAGCGGACGTTCGAGAATTCGGTGCCGCCGCACAGGCCCGGCTCGATGTCGGTGACGCGCAGCGGCGTGCCGAGCAGGTCGGCGCGCAGGTTCAGGCTGAATTGTCTGACGAAAGCCTTGGTCGCGCCGTAGACGTTGCCGCCCGCATAAGGGTAGGAACCCGCGACCGAGCCGAGATTGAAGATGTGACCGCGACCGCGATCGATCATGCCGGGCAGCAGTGCGTGCGTGACCGTGACGAGGCCCGTGCAGTTCGTGTCGATCATCGTGTGCCATTCGTCGAGGCTGGCCTTTGGGGCCGGCTCGACGCCGAGCGCGAGGCCGGCGTTGTTGACGAGCACGTCGAGTGCTGCGAATTCGGCGGGAAGGGCGGCCGGCACGGCTTCGACAGCCGCGCGATCGCGCACGTCGAGCTCGAGCGGCAGAAGGGCATCGCCGAGTTCGGCGGCGAGCGCATCGAGACGATCCTTGCGGCGCGCGGTCGCGACGACGCGGTGGCCTCCCTTGACGAAGGCACGGGCGATGGCGGCGCCGAAGCCGGCGGACGCGCCTGTGACGAACACGATCATTGCTGCTCCTGGTGGATGACAAAATAGCGGGTGGTATCCCGCAAGCCTACTGAGATTGCCGCACCGCGGCAAGGCGGCAAAGCGTTCCGGCACGGGCGCGTAGAGTCTGGCCCCAATTGCTTCCGGCGCACCGCCGTGCGGTTGCCTATTCATGACGCATCCAATACACTAATGCGCTCATCACCCCCGCGTGACTGGCGATAGAACCCTTCGGGTTCAAGGTGGAGCATCCCACCGTGAAGCGCGGGGCGCCGTTTTTGCCGTTCGCCTGGGCAGCCGTTGTGCGCCGTCGCGTGCATTGCCGGTGGCTGTCCTGCCTCGCGTCATACGGATTCTTCCGCCACGTCGAGCTGGTCCTGCCAGCAGCGCACCGTACTCGGCCGCTCCGGTCAACCTGTACACACTTAACGGAAACCGTATGTTTGACAGAGCCCAAAGCACCATCGCGAACGTCGATCCCGAAGTCTTTGCAGCGATCGAGCAGGAAAACCGCCGCCAGGAAGATCACATCGAGCTGATCGCGTCGGAAAACTACACGAGCCCGGCCGTGATGGCCGCGCAGGGCTCGCAACTCACGAACAAGTACGCGGAAGGGTATCCGGGCAAGCGCTACTACGGCG